>JBOFCW010000349.1:0-5181 GCA_051646395.1 Bacteroidales bacterium | reverse complement strand
GGGTTCCACCTCTTCCCATTCCGAACAGAGAAGTTAAGCCTGACAACGCCGATGGTACTGCGTATAGTGGGAGAGTAGGTAGCCGCCGTTTTATACAGAAACCCGTTGAGTTCGCTCAGCGGGTTTTTTTGTTTTATACTGGTTTCATAATCCTGTCGAATCAATTGACGGGATTATGTGTTTTTTGCTGGATAGATTGAATCTATATGCGGCATGGCTGGATGCAAGTCTTCCTATGAATAAATGCATTTTACGATAATACTGATTTGTCGTCCTGAGTTTTTATTATCTTTGTGATAGAAAAAAATAACAATCAGGAGCTATTCGTTCATCACATAAAAGTTCCGGTGCTAAAGGAGAAATTCAATTTAAATGAAAAAATTAGTTTTTGCTATGATGTCAGCATGCGTATTAGGTTCGTGTACTAATCCTTCTGCTACAAAAGAGGCTACAACGCCAGAAAATGATTTTCAATGGATTGTTGATGATTTTGCCGATATTCAGGTTTTGAGATATCGTGTGAATGATTTCGATTCTTTGACATTAAAACAAAAGGAGCTTGTTTACTATCTATCGCAGGCAGCTCTTCAGGGTCGGGATATTCTGTTCGATCAGAATAATCGTTGGAATCTGGCTGTTCGTCGTACACTGGAATCAATTTATGAGAACTATGACGGAGATAAAACGACAAACGATTATCAACAATTCGTTACCTATCTGAAACGTGTCTGGTTTTCGAACGGGATCCACCACCATTATTCGACTGATAAATTTATTCCTGAGTTTTCGAAGGAATTTTTTGCTACACAGGTAAACGCACTTCCTGAGTCAGCCTTGTCTCTGCAGGACGGTCAAACGAAGGAGGATCTGATTCAATCTCTGACAGAGGTTATTTTCGATCCGGCGGTATATGCTAAGGGTTGTAATCAGGCTGCAGGAGAAGATTTGGTTCAGACTTCGGCTGTGAATTTCTATCAGAACGTAACACAACAAGAGGTTGAAGATTATTATAACAAGCTGAAAAAACCGAATGATCCGCGTCCGGTTGCTTACGGAATGAACTCGCGCGTTATCAAACGTAACGGGAAGGTGACAGAGCAGGTTTGGAAAGTAGACGGAATGTATTCTGATGCACTTGAGAAAGTTGTTTATTGGTTGGAAAAAGCGCTTGAGGTTGCTGAAACGCCAGAACAGAAGGCTGTGATTGCAAAATTGATAGAGTTTAACCAGACGGGTGATCTGAAAAAATTTGATGAATATGCGGTGCTTTGGGTTTATGATCTGAACTCGCAGATTGACTTCGTGAATGGCTTTACTGAAAGTTATGCCGATCCTCTGGGGATGAAAGCGACATGGGAATCGATTGTTAACTTCAAAAATATCGAAGCGACTAAACGTACCGAAATCATCAGTGCGAATGCGCAGTGGTTTGAGAATCATTCTCCGGTAGATAAAGAGTTCAAAAAAGAAACAGTTAAAGGCGTATCTGCAAAAGTTATTACGGCTGCGATGTTGGGTGGCGATTGTTATCCGGCGAGTCCGCTTGGAATCAATTTGCCGAATTCTAACTGGATCCGCAGTGAATACGGTTCTAAATCGGTAACCATCGACAATATTTCGGAAGCGTATGATAATGCATCGCAGGGAAGCGGATTCGGAGAAGAATTTATCTGGAGCGATACAGAAAGAGAATTAATCAAAAACTACGGGCTGTACGCCGATAACATGCATACCGATTTGCATGAGTGTTTGGGGCATGGATCGGGTAAACTATTGCCGGGTGTGGATGCTGATGCACTACGGGCATACGGATCGCCTTTGGAAGAAGCTCGTGCCGATCTTTTCGCATTATATTATATTGCGGATCCGAAATTGGTAGAACTGGGAATCATGCCAAATGAAGAAGCTTATAAGGCAGAATACTATAAGTACATGATGAACGGTTTGATGACGCAGCTGACACGTATCCAACCGGGTAAAAATATTGAACAGGCACACATGCGCAATCGCCAGACAATCACGCGTTGGGTTCTTGAGAATGGAGATGGAGCGGTTGAACTACGTAATAAAGATGGAAAAACGTACGTTGTCATCAACGATTACGATAAGTTGAGAGCTCAATTCGGCAAACTGTTGAATGAGGTACAACGAATCAAATCGACAGGGAATTTTGAAGCTGGTAAAGCACTTATCGAGAAATACGGTGTTAAAGTTGATCCGGTATTGCATCAGGAGATTCTGGCACGTTATGCAAGTCTTAACCTGGCTCCATACAAAGGTTTTGTTAATCCTGTATATACCGCGCACACAGATGAAAATGGCAATATCACGGACGTTACAATCAGTTATGATGAAAGCTATGAACAGCAGATGATGCGTTATTCGAAAGAATATTCGCCACTTCCTACGTACAATAACTAATTTCTTAATAAATTTAAGCACGATTAGAAGAGATTCTCTTCTGATCGTGTTTTTATTTAATCGCAATTTTTGAATTATGGATGATATTAAGCGCCGGCAGATTAAAAGTTGTTTTCGGCAGGCGATGAATGCGGATTTATCGAATTCGATGCGTGATAGAGGACTGGTTTATAAGATGAATTTCGGAGTGCCTTCTCCCCGTATAAAACTAATCGCAGATCAATTCGAGCCCAATGCAGAAGATGCGACATATTTATGGAAAGAAGATGTCCGAGAATCGAAAATACTGGCCACCTATTTGTTTCCAAAGCAGGAAATGACTGCGGATTTGGCAAATCGATGGTGTGAAGAGATTGTTTATCCGGAGATCGCAGATCAAATTTGTATGAATCTGTTTGCTCATCTGCCATTTGCATCAACGTTGGCAATGAATTGGATCGGGACCGAAAAAGAAATTGTCCGTTATACAGGATTAAGGTTATGGGTACGCTTGATGCAACAGCAAATAATGCCCGATTCATCTCAACGGAAGCAGTTGCTTGTTGTATTGAAAAGCGCTCTTTTATGTGATAATGCTTACCTTTGCCAGGTAGCTACCTCATTTGTCGATAAAGCATCTGATATATCACAGGAATGGCAAAAGGAGTTAAGTGCTTGTTTCCATGATTGGAAAACTGCTTCTGATGAAAAGTTGCAACAACTTTATCAATACCTCTGTTACTGGGATCAGGCTGAAGCCCAATAAGAAAAACACAGCCTCTATATAACCGGATAAATAAAAAAACTGATCCGGTAAAAGCAAAAACAGATTTCAAATAATATATTATTTGTCAATTATTCAAAATTAAGTACCTTTGAAGCGTTTGACATCATCATCATTATGGAAGAAAAAGATATAATAATAACAGTTAAGGAAAAACTTGTGTCCTATTTATCTTCTCGGAATCTTCGTAAGACTCCTGAGCGTTTTGCCATCCTTGAGCAGATTTATTCGCTTGATGAACACTTCGATGTCGATACGTTATATGAATTGATGCTTAGAAGTGGTTATCGCGTCAGTCGTGCAACCGTATATAATACGGTAGATCTTTTTGTCGACTGTCATTTGATTCGCAAACATCAGTTTGGAACGACTATGGCTCATTATGAGAAAGCTTATAATACAGAAAGTCACCATCACTTGATTTGTACGGAATGTAACAGCGTGCAGGAAGTGAAGGACGAAGAGCTTCACAACGACATTCAGGGAAAGACATATAATAAATTCTCTCTGACAAACTATAACTTATATATGTACGGTTTATGCCAAAAATGTATTTTGGCGAATCGTAAAAGAATAATCCACACTTGATTTGTGGATTTTTTTATTGCCAAAATTTTAAATTCAGATATACGTATGAAGGTAGATGTTCTATTAGGATTGCAATGGGGAGACGAAGGTAAAGGAAAAGTAGTTGACGTTCTTACACCGCGTTATGACGTGATTTCCCGTTTCCAGGGTGGTCCGAATGCCGGACACACGCTCGAATTCAATGGTGAGAAATATGTATTGCGTTCCATTCCTTCAGGAATTTTTCAGGGAGGAAAAATCAATGTAATCGGTAATGGCGTTGTATTGGACCCACTTTTGTTCAAACAGGAAGCAGAAGCTCTTGCTGCCAGCGGCCATGATTTGACGAAGCAATTGCTTATTTCTAAAAAAGCTCATTTGATCTTGCCTACGCACCGTATGCTTGACGCAGCTAACGAAGCAGCAAAAGGAAGTGAAAAAATCGGAACAACCGGAAAAGGTATCGGACCGACTTATACCGATAAAATAAGCCGTAACGGGTTGCGTGTGGGAGATATCCTGCATGATTTCAATACGAAATATGCGGCAGCCAAAGCAAAGCATGAAACGATGCTTAAAGCTTTGAATTATGATTATGATATTGCTCAACTTGAGGCGGAGTGGATGGATGCTATCGAGTATCTGAAGAAATTTACGTTCATCGATAGTGAAAATCAGATCAATCAATATCTAAAAGAGGGTAAAACAATTCTTGCCGAAGGTGCTCAGGGAACGATGTTGGATATAGATTTCGGTTCCTATCCATTCGTAACTTCTTCAAATACGGTTTGTGCAGGTGCATGTACTGGATTGGGAATTGCTCCGAACCGGATCGGCGAGGTATATGGTATTTTCAAAGCATATTGTACCCGTGTTGGAAGCGGTCCATTCCCTACTGAGCTATTTGATGAGACAGGGGATAAGATGTGTGATATCGGACATGAATTCGGTTCTGTTACCGGTCGTCGTCGTCGTTGCGGTTGGATCGATCTGGTTGCCCTGAAATATGCGATCATGATTGATGGTGTTACTCAGCTGATCATGATGAAAAGTGATGTGCTGGACACGTTCGAAACAATCAAAGCATGTGTGGCTTATGACATTGACGGACAGGAAACGGATGTTTTCCCATTTGAGATAGACGATCGTATCAAGCCTGTTTATGTTGAACTGCCGGGTTGGAAAACAGATATGACAAAAATGCAGTCGGAGGATGAATTCCCTGAAGAATTCAACCAGTACTTGTCATTCCTGGAAGAACAGCTTGAGACACCGATCAAAATTGTTTCTGTAGGTCCAGACCGTGATCAGACGATCGAAAGATATACAGAAGAATGTTAATCAGATTACAAAGTTTATTGTAAATCATATTTTCGGGCCGTGTTGCATATCGCATCACGGTCCGATTTTTTTCAGGTATCTGATATTAC
>JBOFCW010000344.1:0-4935 GCA_051646395.1 Bacteroidales bacterium | reverse complement strand
TTGACTACTACGAAACTGATAACAAAAAAGTCCCGGTCATACTAATATGACCGGGACTTTTTTATTGCTGTTGCAATAACGATTATCCTAAATAAGATTTAAGCAGATCACTACGTGATTTCTGGCGTAGTTTGCGGATGGCTTTCTCCTTGATCTGACGAACACGTTCACGGGTCAACCCGAATTTATCGCCAATTTCCTCAAGCGTCATTTCCTGACAACCTATTCCGAAAAACATTTTAATGATATCACGTTCTCTATCGGCTAATGTTTGAAGAGCTCTGTCAATTTCTTTGGCGAGAGATTCGTTGATCAGACTTCTGTCTGCAATCGGAGAATCATCGTTAACAAGAACATCCAGCAAGCTGTTATCTTCTCCTTCCACAAATGGGGCATCTACCGAAATATGACGACCGGAAACTTTCAGTGTATCTGAAATTTTATCTACCGGGATATCCAGCTCATCAGCCAGTTCTTCCGGAGAAGGTTTACGTTCGTTTTCCTGTTCGAATTTGGAAAATGCCTTACTGATCTTATTCAAAGATCCAACCTGGTTCAGAGGAAGACGCACAATACGCGATTGTTCTGCTAACGCCTGAAGAATAGACTGACGTATCCACCATACAGCGTAAGAGATAAATTTAAAACCACGGGTTTCATCAAACTTCTCTGCCGCCTTTATCAGGCCAAGGTTCCCTTCATTGATCAAGTCGGGCAGACTCAATCCCTGATTCTGGTACTGTTTAGCAACTGATACTACGAAGCGAAGATTTGCTCTGGTTAGTTTCTCTAACGCGCGGCGGTCACCTCTTTTAATACGCTGGGCCAGTTCTACCTCTTCTTCGACAGTAATTAGATCCTCACGACCAATTTCCTGAAGATATTTATCGAGCGAAGCACTCTCCCTGTTTGTAATTGACTTAGTTATCTTTAATTGTCTCATCCTACCAATTAGAATTTGGAGCGCAAATATACCTTTAATTTGTTAATATGTCAAGATTTTTCATCTGACAAAAACAGAACGCAGATAAAAAAAAAATTTTTAACTGCATTCTGTTGTCTTGATAACATCATTCAAAAACTTTTTGTTTGTAATCATTTTACGTTTTGCCGTTTTTAAACATTGGGTACCAACAAATTACAAACGCTATTTAATAATGTAACAAACTTTGAAAGTTTTAAAACCGATATCTTTAGAAAACTTGTATTATCTATATCAACGGAAGAACTTCCGAATTATTGTGCAAGGTCGATAGCATAATATGCAGTCTTCCCATTCGGATAAATTCCGGCAATAAACATAACCGGTTCTTGTCCGTTACGTCCCGCGGTAAGATCTTTATAAATCTTTTCTACGTCTTTTACAGTACCCACACGCATATCATTTATCTTCATGATGATAAAGCCTTTGCGCATTCCGGCATTTTTAAACTTACCGTCCGAAATTTCAGTTACCTGAACCCCGTTACGAATACCCAAACGAGACTTATCCGCATCCTTCAGATCATTAAAAGTCGCTCCTAGACCATCCAGACCCTGTTGTTTTACGACATCGGTATTACCGCTTTGATTTTTTAATGTCACGGTAACGTTTTCAGATTTGGCACCACGCTGAATTGTAACCTGAATCTTATCACCGGGGCGATAACGATTTACCTGTTCCTGAAGCTGGGCAACATTCTTTACCTTCACGCCATTGATTGCCGAAATAACATCCCCTTCTTTGATTCCGGCAAGAGCTGCCGCACTGTTATTGTTGACACCTGCCACATAAACCCCATCGATTACTTTCAGGTCTTTCTCTTTGGCCAGGTCTGCATTGATATCTCCGATCGAAATACCCAAAACAGCACGTTGTACGGTTCCGAATTGTTTGATATCAGTCACAACCTTACTGACGATACTTGATGGTACAGCAAAAGAATAACCGGCATAATTACCTGTTTGAGAAAAAATTGCCGTATTGATTCCGATCAGCTCACCGTTGGTATTAACCAAAGCTCCTCCACTATTTCCAGGATTCACAGCCGCATCCGTTTGTATGAATGATTCGATACCCATTTTCTGACTATTGCCCATTATACCTATACTTCGAGCCTTTGCACTAACGATGCCCGCAGTAACGGTTGAGTTGAGCATAAAGGGATTCCCGACAGCCAAAACCCATTCACCGACTTTCAAATCATCCGAATTACCAAACTTGATGATCGGCAAGTTATCCTGTTCTACTTTTAGTAACGCAATATCTGTAGCAGGGTCTGTTCCAACCAATGTTGCTTTGAATTTGCGATTATCATTTAGCGTCACCTCGATTTCATCCGAATTGTCAATCACGTGGTTGTTGGTTACAATATATCCGTCAGATGAAATGATTACACCGGATCCATACCCGACTTTAGGTTGCGGTTGTCCCTGGCCTCCTCTGTTACCAAAGAAAAGATCAAAAAACGGATCGCCTGAAATCCTTTCGGCAGCCATTACAGTCGACTTGATATGCACCACCGCATTCACTGTCATCTCAGCAGCCTGTGTAAAATCAGTATTGACACTACCCGTGCTTGATGCCATATGAAATCCCACAGGCTTGGCCAATTGTTGTGTCGTATCACCCGCAGAAGCGATAGAATTGTTATGACCAAGAAGCTTCAAAGTCCCTGCAGAAACACCGGCACTCACCAGAACCACTGCACTCCAGAAAAGAAATTTTTTACCATACTCTTTCATAAAATTCGCTTGTTTTTATGTGTTAATAAAACTATTTTCTTGAATTTGTTGCTTGAATTTATATGCTTAAAACAATGACTCAATCTTTCCATCCATATATTTATCTTTATTTAACCATAAGATTAGCCGTTTAAACCGGATTAACAAAAACCGCCTCTAAAAAAACCTTTAATCACCGGATAAACTACAAACAGCGAATCAAAAACAAATACCAACACCTTTATTTTCAAAGGTTGTTGGTTATACTTAGTATCAATTTAAACCAATATCCTTCCCATATATGCTACAGAATTATTTTTTCACATTTAAACCTCAAAAGAATAAATATACCCGAAAAAGTGAATTTTCTCATCACGATAAGCCTCGGCAAAGGCAAAAAGCGAAGGCTATCATTATCACTAACTAGACATAAGAAAAACACTCCTCAGCCTGGGTTGTTTGATTATAGTATCATTTACCTCTGTTGTCTGAACCATACTATTTACGTATATTTGTCATGAAATACAGCAGGACGGTTTGTCGCTCGCCTTTGGGCGGGAGGAAAGTCCGGGCAACACAGAGCGCCATACTTCTTAACGGGAAGTTGTTCGCGAGGGCAAAGCAACGTAACAGAAAATAACCGCCTCGTTTATCGGGGTAAGGGTGAAAAGGTGAGGTAAGAGCTCACCGGCTGCCATGGCAACATGGCGGGCCGTACGTCTTATGGGTTGTAAGGTCATGTATACCGGCGGATTAGGATGGCTCGTCCGATGCCGGGGGGTAGACCGCTAGAGCTTCATGGCGACATGAAGTCGAGATAAATGACAAACGCCTTCTTCGAAGGTACAGAACCCGGCTCACAGGCCTGCTGTTTTTTATTTTTTTTTGAAAACTGAGTCTATGAAAGTATCTCAGAAATACCATAAACAAGTGCATAAGCTGAAAGTCAAAACTAAAAAGCTTTGGCATTTCTTCTCCTATGAAATATGGCGTGTTACCGAAGAAGAGGTATCGGGCATTCGTCATTCCCTGGTAAATATCGCCAAAACCGTCATCCTTTCCATTCGTTTTTTCATCAGCGACCGTTTGCAACAAAAGGCTTCTGCGCTCACTTACAACACCTTATTGGCAATCGTCCCGTTACTGGCTGTCATTTTGGCCATATCGCGCGGATTCGGATTCCAAAACCTGCTGGAGAGGCAATTGCTGGAATTTTTTCCGGGTCAGGAAAAAATGATCACATTCGCTTTCGAATTCGTCAACAACTATCTGAAACAAGCTCAAAGCGGCGTGTTCGTAGGAATTGGCCTTCTTTTCTTACTATGGGCTATAATCAGCCTGATCAGTAACATCGAAATGGTTTTTAATCATATCTGGCAAATAAAACGTTCGCGAAACATTTTCCGCCGGATTACAGATTATATCGCTATGATTCTGATCATTCCTGTATTAATGATCGCATCGAGCGGTTTGTCAATATTTATTTCCACAAGCATCAAATTACCCTATTTCCAGTTCATACTCGATCCTATTTTACTGACGGTAGTAAAGGTAGCGCCATATGTGATCACCTGTCTGCTATTTACAGTAATCTACATGATCATCCCCAATACCCGGGTACGCTGTCGAAATGCGTTCTGGGCAGGACTTGTAGCAGGCATTGCCTTTCAGGTTTTCCAGTATTTTTATATTAATGGCCAGATCTGGGTAGCCAAATACAATGCGATCTATGGAAGCTTTGCCGCTCTCCCTTTATTACTTTTATGGGTACAACTTTCCTGGCTGATCTGCTTATTAGGAGCAGAACTTGCTTATGCATCTCAAAATATCAGGAATTTTAATTTTGAAAAAGACGCCAATAATATCAGTCGCCGGTATTCCGATTTCATCACCTTACTGATAGCCACACTGGTCATTAAAAGATTTCAGAAACAACTTCCACCCCTTACAACAGAAGAGATTACCAATAACTACCAGATACCTTCTAAACTGACTGCTCAGATTATTGGTAATTTAGTCGACATCGGAATTCTTTGTGAAGTAGTGAATGAAAATGAAAAGGTTCATGCCTGGCAACCGGCAATGGACATACATCAGATCACGATCGGGCTACTGATGACCCGAATCGATCAACAAGGCTCTGAGGATTTCAAAGTTGACCGTGACTATTTGTTCAGCAAAGAATGGCAGGTTTTGATAGAAAGCAGAAACGAACAAATGGCCAAAGCAAAC
>JBOFCW010000340.1:0-2371 GCA_051646395.1 Bacteroidales bacterium | reverse complement strand
TCGCTAGCTCAGTAGGTAGAGCACAACACTTTTAATGTTGGGGTCCTGGGTTCGAGCCCCAGGCGGATCACAAAAAAAAGGCTGTCTAATAAGTTTAGACAGCCTTTTTTGTCTCATGCCATGTACAAACGGATACAGGGAGATCAAGTAAATAAAATATTGATCGTATCCTCGGGCATACGCCGACTTCGATGGCAGAGATGAGGATAACACCAACTGGGGGTTCTTACTTGATCCAAAATTCACCTCTTAATCACTGGAATCGTTTTGATCACTTTATTTTCATGTTTGATTTTAATCAAATAGTGTTCTGGTTCTGCATTGATTTTAAGGCATACGAATTCACCCTTCGATATGTTCGCCTGACGAGACATAATTAACTGACCATTTATAGAAATGACATCAATCGTATAAATACCGTCTTGCTCGAATTGAACATTCACTTCATCAATAAACGGATTCGGATATGTAATCACATCCGCGACCTGAGTTTCGTTGAGCGATGATTCTACATTCACTTTAATATAACGAAACGTTTTACTGGCTTTGCCCCAATGATTCTGCAGAGTCAGCGTCACAGCCTCATCTCCTGCGGAATGATATGACAAGCCAACCGATCCCTTTGAAGAATCTCCTTGCGGTGCTGTTTCAATAATTGCCTTATCAGAAAAAGACCATGCCGGCAAGGTTTTTATTTGACAATGTCCACCCGCTATAAAAGGAACCCCGGGCAGGAAAGACATTGGAACATTAATAAATTCGCTTCCCGACTCACCGCTTGGAGTCTGAAAAAGGCCACCATAAATACTTGTGTCCTTCCCGCTACTGAATAATTTACCGTCATCCGCCGGGTCCGTTTCGAAATTCCAGTATCCAATCAGCCCTTCGGGTATAGTCTCCGGGTATTTTATAGAAGCATGGACCTCTTCTTGCGAGATTGCCTTATCATAGATTCGGTATTCATCAAGCGTCCCATCCAGGCCGGCTCGACCGAAAGCCGCACCTCCAAACAGGATCATATTATCCTCACGCCATCGGTATACATTTGTATATACACGACTTGCAAAAACACGCCTTCCATTGATATAGATCTTTATTGTGCGTCCGCCGTCCTGCTCATCAAATACATAAGTCAAATGATACCACTGATCCGCCCGCAGCTTAAAGTCTTCTAATAAAAACATAGCACCACTACTATCAATAGTTGTACGCAAAGTTATCCAGAACTCATTATCAGGATTAATTAAACTCTATAAATATCCCCAGTCAGATGCCGGCCAGCTATCTGTCCGCGAACGTATATTCAGCAATTGTGTTCCTGTTTCTTCGTGATCAAACTGATTGGCTTTGAACCAAAAGGCAACTGAAAAAGGCGTATAAGTGGAAAAGCCTAATTGGCCCGCATCTACACCAAAAGCACATCCGTTCAAGTTCAAAGCCCGAGAAACATGGCCATCCGAATTACGACCGGCATAAGACATCACAACTTTTTCGGCTTTATTTATTTCGACAGATTCTTCTGATCCATTTGCCTTTAACGATTCAACAACAGGCATTGCCCCTGTTTCCTCTGGCGTAATCTGAATAATTCCATGTATTTCAGATTCTGACCCTTCGGAATCCGTAACGAAAACTGAATAAATATCTTGCTGTTGTAACGAAGTTGTAATGCGGGTAGCATCTGTAAAAGTTTTCACAAACTCTCCCGTACGGACGTTTTGGATTTTCCATTCCTTCGCAGCCGGATAATTCGGATCCACATAAGCTACCGTAAACTCTTCATTGGCTTTGATGATCGGCTTATCGATAGCGATCTCAGCGCTTACCGTCGGTTCGGCTAACGTCAGGTATTCTCCCCAGGTAATCGCCGATTCTGATTTTCCGTCTAAGCTCACGGCTGAAATACCGATACGCATTTTTCCACCAACCTCTCTATCGTAAGGTGCTTCGACAACATAAGCGGCCCATGAGGTAGTTGCGTTACACATTACCGGTTCGCAACCTTCCTGCTATGTATAAACTTTGTAATACCATGTGTTTACATCGGCATTGTACACCGGATCAGCATTTGCCGCAGGATAATTCTCTACCATCTTGTAGAAAATTTTCATATCCACTCCTTTGTAGCTCGAGCCTAACATCTCTGATGTACGATAAAGCGGCGCATCCGGCGTAGCGACAACTGCTCTGGTCAGAGATACTTCTCCGATATACATTTTAAAGTCGGGGGTCGTCTCTGTTAATTTCAGGGCCATCATCGCCAGGGTTTTCCCGGCTATACGCAAATCATTCAGACCGGCGCCGACTCTGATTTTCGTTTCGATCCACTGTTCTTCATCTGCGGTCAAATCTGCAATTTTCCCCGGAACCT
>JBOFCW010000281.1:0-29117 GCA_051646395.1 Bacteroidales bacterium | reverse complement strand
CGAACTTGCTGGGGTGCAATATCAAAAGCCAATATCTTCAAATAAGCCGCTTGTGAGAGTGCATGAAAAGCTCCAAAACGATACGGTACAGACCTGCCGATTACAGGATAAGTGCCTTCAGGAGAAATCATGCGCTCTTGTTGTATGGCAAATCTCACCAATCGGATCTTCTCCTTTTCATAAAAATCTTCATAGTAAGAGGATTTATCTTTCATAATAGACAACACATCAAACAACATAGGATGAATTACGAAACTATTATAATAGTCTAAATGAAAATCCGTTCCATCTCCATACCATCCATCCCCTTTATACCACTCGTCAAAACGAGACAGAGCATAATCGATTACTTTTAAGTCACAGGTTCCGTTCATCTTATAAAAAAAAGCTTCTATCATTGCCGAAAAAAGTAACCAATTGCTTTCCTGAGGTTTAAAAACACGCGTTGCTTCAAAGGAGGCATTCAGCAAATTCTTTGTTTTATCGTCTAAATTTACCCACAATTGATTGGGGGCTCGCAAAATACCCTGAGCTAAGAAAGCCGCATCAACCAAGGCCTGTCTGTCTTCATTAAACAACAAAAAATCCGCAGAAACCGAATCGACAGCATTTCGCAGTGCATTCTGCGTCATGCGGATATACTGAGCTCTTAACCTACCCTCTTCTGTTTCATCTGGTCCTAATTCGAGCCAGGGCGCGATTCCACAGATTGTTCGGCCTAAAGCTTCTAAATGTGTAACTTTTTCTCTGTTTAGTTTTGCTCCTTCCGCGGTGACCTCTACAGGCATATTATCCCTTAATGTCTGATTATCCAGATTAGAGATAACTGGAGTGGATATTTCCAAAAGATATTTTATCCAGAATTTTCTTTCTTCCTGAGCAAAACACAAAAAATACATTGACAAGAAAATTATTAATAAGACTCCTTTTTTCCAAATCATTTTTTCAACTTTTTATGATTATATCGATAATAAACACAGAGCAGAGATGCCTTAGAAAGGCATAAAGTTTCATTTATATAACTTATGTTGGGTATCTCAACTTCAGGTGAGTTATGGCGATTTCATTGCTGTTTCTCCTAAAGATAGCCTTATTATCTTTTATTAATACATAAGTCAATATAAATTTTTAAAGATAAAAATTATTTAGTTTTATAAATTGCTGATATATTTTCAATTTAATAGTAAATTAGCGCCAATTATATCAGTTACAAAGCAATAAGCGTATATTAATTCATTTTTATCACCTCTGCGTTGAATTTATATTTTACCAAATATTATTTTTATTAATCATTAATTTAATCTTAAAGTAAGATGATGAAACGTATTTACACTCTTCTCTTATTGACGGGATCTCTGTTTAATGCAGGTGCCCAAACGGTATTATTTGAAGATTTCGAGAGTTGCGTCACCCTGCCTCCTCAGGGATGGGAAATTATCGAAGACAAACAAGTGGGAACCCAGTATCATTGGGAATTGATTGAGGGTAGCAACGGTGCTATTGCCGGTAAGAAATCCGCTTACTGCAATTCTGGTAGTTTCATCCATTCAGAACCGGCTAAAGAAGAATGGTTGATTACACCCGGGCTTGAATTAAGGAATGAAAGCTACAAACTGGAATTCAAATTCAAGGGAGCCTGGTCTTCAGCCAGTAAAAATGAATATGATTTACAAATTCGCGTGAGTACAGACGAGGGTGAAACATGGAAACAAATATGGTCTTTTCTGAATAAAGAACAAGTTCAGAAAAGTGGGCTTGAATATCCATGGGCGGCATGGACAATCCATCAACCCATCGTCGATCTGTCTGAATTCAAAGGACAAAATATCAAAATTGCCTTTATTCATAAAAAGCTTATACCCGGACTCGGAAAAGGAAATGCAGCATGGGTAGATGATATACTTGTAGAAAAATACGATCCGATTACAACACCTGTGATTGATGGTATGAAATCCTATAAATTCGAAAATATCTATATAGGTGCGGACAAATATTCAGAGGTTCTGACTTTAACGAATATAGGGACAGACACCCTACGTATCAATTCGATTTCCGGTCTCGATGGATCCGATTTTTCATCTACAATCGATATCTCAAAGGTCAAGTTGGGTCATAAAAATATTTACTCTTATCAGATACTCTATAAACCAACATTGACAGGGGCCAAAACAGCAACAATGAAGATCCAAACCAATGGAGGTGATTTGGATGTTGTACTGGAGGGAACTAAAAAAGTTTTACCATCCAATTATACTTATGAAGGTTTCGAAAATGAATATTTTCCGCCACTTGGTTGGTCTAAAACAGGAAGCTGGACAAGATATAATTACGGCCTGTCAGGAAATCATTCCGCAGCAGTTAGCCTTAGCTCAATATCAGAATTAACCTCTCCTCGTCTGGATTTATCAACAGGAAATCATAAGATAACATTTGATATGCTTGAGTATTACGAAGCTACAACAGACGAATCATATGGACCGGAGAATTATATTAAAGTATATTTTTCAAAAGACGGAGGAATCAGCTGGTCTGAATTATTCTCAAACACAGAACTTAACAGTATCTTACGCAAAGAATTCGATCTTGGCTCACCAGCATCAGATAATTGCTATGTAAAATGGAGTTATGATCTGTCTGGATTCGATCTTTCGGGAGGTTTTGACAATCTTCCCGAATATAGCGACTGGTATATCGATGACATCATACTACCTCCGATGTATGGCTATAAAGAAAAACCCGTTGCGGTTACAGAGCCTGCGCCTGCCAATGATGCAAAAAATGTATTCAATCAGGATCTGACATTATCCTGGAGAGGTACATTATTTGCCAAAGGCTACAAACTCTTTTTGGGTAAATCCGAAAATGACTTTTCTATTCTGAATGGCATCGATTTAGGAATGGAAACATCTTACACAATAAAACAATTAGATCATAATCAGAAATATTATTGGAAGGTCGTTCCTTATAATACTCAGGGAGAAACTACCAATGTTGCCGTATGGTGCTTTACGATCATGCCGGATCAAAGCATCAGAACGTTCCCTGCCTTCGAAGGTTTTGAAGGAGAATCATTCCCGACATTGGGATGGGGCATTTACCAGAACGGTTTAACCAAATGGAGCCGGAGCAATTTCAATCCATTTGACGGAAACCATTCTGCTCTGTCGAGCGGAAACCAAAATGGGACACAATCTATTCTTCAGACACCAGACATCGTATTGCCATCAGATCAAACTATGCAAGTTTCTTTCTATTGGGGAAATTCGGTTCCCGCCGGTCTGACTAAAATGCCGCGTATGCTCAAAACACCGGCGATAGCTAATAGCGATACCCTCTACTTCGAAATCAAACATGACGGAGAATGGCATACACTTGCTTCTATCACAGATTCCGATAAGACGAATCAAAAATGGCAACGTGAGCGTATTTTGCTGAATGAATATATTGGCAAAACCGTTAATCTTAGATGGAGATACAGCATTTTCAACGGAATGAAAAGTACGGGGGCCGCTTTGGATAATATCCTCATCGAAACAACGGCCGACGGCTCGAAACCTGTTATTAACAAAAATGAATGGAATGCCGGTTATGTAAATTATATGAAAACGCTAAATTCAAAAGAAATATTCACGCTTTTGAATGACGGGGAAAGAGATTTCACAATTGCAGAAGTCGGATTCAAAACCGATAATTTCATTACGACACTCGCACCGGGTATGCGTTTGAATTCACGTCAGCAAATACCGTTTTCAATCACATTCAGCTCTGGTAAAACTTGCGCAACTGTAAATGACGAAATGTATATCAAGTGCGATGATGGTATTACCATTACACTACCGGTTAGCGGAGTCGCATTGGATGCAAACAATCGTTATTATGGTTTTGAGGAAGATCAGTTCGGTTCAACCTCTCCTATCGGATTTACCGCAATAGATGTCGATGGAGCCGCCACTTGTCGTCCGGTAATGATCAATTACCCCAATTATGGTTCATCTTATGCCTACATTGTTATCAATCAAAAACCTCAACCGGAAGGAGCTGACTGGAGAAATATCTATCCTGTGTCAGGAGATCAGGTACTGGCTTGTATGAGCGCTCAAAACCCTGGAGTCTCGGTTGAAGACTGGATAATAAGCGAAAAAATGACTGCCAGACAGGATGCACGGTTCAGATTCTTTGCTAAATCTTATGCTAAGGATTTCAAATTACATAGCGTTACAGTTTTGGTAAGTACGACAGATAACTCTAAATCAAGCTTCAAACCACTTGATCATTTTACAAATGTAGAATTACCGGCAAAAGGGAATCAGGAGTTTACCGAATTTACTGTTGATTTAAGCCAATTTTCTGGTCAACCGATTTATGTGGCTCTGAAACATACGGTAAGCTATGACGGATTCGTTGCATTTTTCGATGATTTCTTCTACGAAAATTTCGAATTTGAAACAGCTTCCGAACATGCTCCTCAATTTATTACAGAAGCAGAACCAATAGGGTACGTAGGCGTGCCATATACCTATAATTTTGCAGCGATTGATGCTGACGGAGATAAACTTACTTATAACGTAGTAGGACTCCCTGAATGGTTGTCTCACATGCCGAATCCAACAGGAGGTATCATATCCGGTACGCCGGCAAAAGAAGGAACTCACATGTTCCGGATTACGGCTTCGGATGGCAAACACTCTCAAAATCAGGACATCATCCTTACCATTAAAAACAACACGGCTCTTTCAGAGACAACATCAACTACAAGTTATGTATATCTGGATAAAGCTTCAGATATTTTGTATGTCAAAAACATGGATGCTATTTCAATCGGTATCTATGCACCGGATGGAAGACTTATAACACAAGTAAATAATTCAGACAGTCTGGACGCTTCCATCCTTAATGATGGAGTTTATATCGTCCGGATCACAGCCGGAAACGGTTCTACCATCCAACAGATCATAAAGAAATAATTTTAGATCCAAAACCATTAAGAATATGAGGAAAAACAAACTTCTATCCTTGTGGAGTATGTTACTGCTACTAACCGGACCTGTTCCGGTTAGTTTTGCAGAACAGGTGACCATCGGAAGCAAAGGAAGCACAACCATGCAGAATGCACCTGTCAATTATTTCTACACATACTCACGGGCACAAATGATTTACGATGCGGAAGAAATAAATATTCCGGCAGGCAGTATCATCAAAGCAGTCTCTTTCGATTATAAAAGTGCAGAAAAAAACATCACAGGCAATCTGAACATCGACTTAGGCGAAACAGAAAATACTTTTTTCGCCCAGACCTCTTATGTTTCCGGACTATATAATTGTTATTCCGGTCATCACAATATGGACTTCACGGGTACCAATATCGACAAAGTAGTTACCTATAACTTTGATAATGATTATACCTATGAGGGAGGTAACTTAGTTGTGGATATACATAATACGGGGATGAAAAGAAACGGATACGTAAGAACTCCTTTTTATTGTGAAAGTACAACCGAAAAAAAAGTGGTGGCTTATGGAAATGATGGGAATATAACCGGAAATCCCAGCCTTTTTAACGATCGCCCTATCATCACAATCTTATATGAAAAAGGGTCTGTTCCTGAAGAGCCGGTCTTAAGTATTACACAGACAACGATTGATTTCGGATTTGTAAAAGAAGGAAATACTTACACGCAACACCTTAGTTTCAAGAATAAAGGAAAGGCTGATTTAACATTATCAGAAGTTGAAGGGCTCTCAGATCCATTTTCAGCAGAACTGCCTCATTCCCCGATAGCATATGGAGAAACTGGTTCGATAAAAATCTTTTATAATCCAACTTCGGTTGGGATCGCAAATCAACAGATCACTATCAAAAGCAACGGTGGAGAACAAGTGATAAATCTTAAAGGAGAATCCTTTAGTGAAAATTCCTATTACGAATATTTTGATGTTCTTGCCACGAAGCCGGTGCCAAGCGGTTGGTATAGCAGTAACAATAATTATAATTCGTATTCAAGTAATTCGACTGGAGGCATCGATAATAGCCGTTACCTGAGTTGTAGTACTCCGGAAGATACGTTGTACTCACCACCATTGATGGGAAGAGGTTTTTTTTATGTTAAAGGAAAATCAACTTCCTCTCAATTATCACTTTATCTGATAACCACAGATGGAAGCAGAATTCCTTTGAAGGAAAATGTGGTTCTTACTGACAGCTGGAAAGAAATACCATTCGACATCGAACAATCCGGAACCAGAATAGCGTTTAGTATGAATGATGTATATCTCGATAATTTTTTCGCATCGAAAGCTTTTCTTCCGGCCAGAGACATCGAGATTTTCAGCCATGCTACAGACAGACCGTCCTCGTTCATGTCTATCAATGACGAAGAGCCTACTCCGGTGATTTTCCGAATCCGTAATATGGGCACTCAACCCATTGCTCCGGGATCTTATCATATCAAAACATCTTTCCATCAAGATATACCATACAACCTGACGATGTTTGGAGAACAAGCCGATGGAAATGTAATCACAAATACCCCGGGTCTTGGATTGGATGAAACAGCAATATTGGAAGCTTCCATGATTATTTCACTTTCCGAAAAAGAACGGATATCCGGATTGACATTCTCATTGGAGATACTTAATGATGATGAAACGGCCAATAACAAAAATACTTGTGCAACTTCATTATCTATTATTCCCAAAATCGGAAAATTAGTCATTCCCGTTGGTGGGCAAAAGGAAAAAACGCTCGATTTCGGGACATTCAAAACCGAGAATAAACTCACCGCCGTTTTACAAAATGAGGGGATTGACGCACTCACTATTTCCAATTATCATTTCCTGCAATCCGGAAACTTCACCCTCGAAGGAGAAAAGCCTCTGAGCATTCCGGCTAAAGGAAAAGCGAATATTGAAATCAAACTTAGCGGAACACCTGGCATTTATGAAGATTCACTGATTATCACACACAATGGATCTTCAGACAGTCATTCGAAATTATATCTTAAAGGCACTATCCTTTCAGATATTTCCCTGCTTGAAAGTTTTGAAGAAAATGAGTTCCCTCCTATCTTCTGGAGGCAAACAGGGAATAGTTGGTATCGTTATACCGCGAATAAGTCGAATATTTATGATGGATTGGCTTGCCTTGCAAAAAATAACAACACGGCAGACACAATCATCACTCCACAGTTAATGATAAAAAAAGGTGATAAATTTTCATTTCACGCAAAATCAACATCCGGTTCAGGAAAAATAAAAGTATTGTATTCTTCAAATAAAAGAAACTGGAAACTTCTGGAAGAGTTTTCTGTGTACAGTGCCTATACAAATAGGGAGGTAGCTTTTCCTGAAAATATCCTCGGTGAATATTATATTGGATTATGTGGAGAAAATATCTATCTCGATTTTATTTGCGGGCCGGAAGTAATCTATGCTGATCATCGATTAGAAATTGAGAATTTCGATGGCAAGAAAACAGGAATGGTCAATATGGAGCAAAACTTCGAACTCACAATCCGAAACACAGGTATTAATGACGAGGCTGCTTCTGATTATAATCTGACTCTTCAGAGCGGAAATGAGGTAATCGGAAAATTCGACAGTGAGGACATCGCTTTTGCCGAAAGAAAAATTTTTTCTACAAAATGGACTCCAAATACAACCGGACGACATGACATTTTTGTATGTTTAAAATTGTATGAAGAGATAATTTACAGCGATACGTTAACAATCAATGTGGAAGAGGAGCAATCGTTACAGAATACAGCGGTTGGCAACTATGCCCTACCGACAACGAATGCGCCGTGGATGACAAACTATAAGCATAGCGGAGCAGAAATTATTTATAAAGCGAATGAATTGAATCTGGCTTCAGGTTCAAAGATTTCCCGTTTGAGCTTGCCCTATGTGGCTGACGATACCATCTCATTCAATGCACAGGTATGGATAGCCAACACAACTGATGATAATTTCCCTGAGGCCCGAAAACTTACGATAACAGGCAAAAACAAGGTATACGAAAAACTCGTTCAATTCGAAAAATCAAATATCAGTAAACATGGTATCCTTGAAATTGATTTTAACGAACCATTTGTATATAACGGAGAAAATCTGAATATTGTCATTTCGTTTGATGCATCCCGCTATCGGGCAATCAAGTTTTTCAAAAATGAAACTCAGGCCAATCAGGTCCTTTTCTGCAGGGTCGATGGATCAGAGAATGCTCCGGGCATTTTTGAAACACTTTCAGGTACAGCCGGGAAATATTTTCCGACAATGATCTTTACCTGTTTGAATGATCCTGCCATGATTTCGGGCAAAGTGACAGATGGAAACACTCCGGTAGGTGAAGCTGCCGTTTCATTGAATTCAGACCATATCCGCTATAGTTCTGTTACTGAAACCAATGGAGTATTCTCTATTCCTGTTCATCAGCTTTCAAGAAAATACTGCCTGAAAATTGAAAAAGAAGGTTTTGAAACATATACCGATTCGATAGAAATAGGCAAATCGTCGATCGTCATTCCTGAAATCACGCTTAAATCTGTAATTGAAACGCCACCGTTTACAATGAGTTTATCGGTTTCGGCGATTACGAATGAAAATTTGGAAAACGTTCCGGTTTATCTTGAAAACAATGAATTAGGCTTAATTTACAATTACACACTCAACACTGACGGAAAATGCTATATATCTGATATTTATCCAGGATCTCATACTTTAATAATTGAAAAAGAGGGGCTTGCGAAATTTGAAGACAAGAATCTCGAAATTTCAAAAAGTATGTCTTTTGACATCGTATTGCAAGAAAACGTACGGACTCCGTTTGCCATTAAATCAGACATTCTTTACAATCCTCGTACAGGAGATTCTGAACTTAAGCTGAGTTGGAATCGTGAAACTGATTATTTTTTCGATGATTTTGAAAGCCATACGCCTTTTACCATTAATCTGAACCCATGGATCGGCATCGATGGAGATAATGCCAATGCTGCACAACTTCAGGGTTCATATCCTAACAGAGGTCTTAAACAATATGCAACAATCTTCAATCCGTTGGAAATAGTCCCTTCGGTTTGGTATACCTATCCGGTACTCAGACCGTATAGTGGCAAGCAATATGCGTCGTTTATTCGAACTGAAAGTGGCGTGCGTAACAATGACTGGCTGATTTCTCCGAAAATCAAAGTCGGAGTAAATAACATTGTCAATTTCAAAGCGAAAGCGGGCGACCGATATAAGGAACGATTCTGCGTATCAATATCCACAACAGGTACTAACGAAAGCGATTTCAAGATGCTTAATCCCGGAAATTATCTGGAAGTTGGTTATGATGAATGGAAAGATATCTCTTTCGATCTTTCGGAATATGAAGGTAAAGAAGTACATATTGCTATTCAATATACTTCCGCAGCTTGCTTTATGCTGATGGTCGATGATTTTTATCTCGGTCCGCGGGAAATGAATCGTAAGCTTGCGAAAAGAAATACACCTCATTCAGAGAATAAAAATTCAGAAAGATTCCAAATTTATTGCGATGGTGAACAAATAGCCACTACAACAGACCATTCTTATACGTTTAATAACCTATCACCAGGAACTCATACTTTGGGTGTAAAAGCAACTTATTTGGTATCAGAATCGGAAATGGCATACATCGATGTAAAAATTGACGAAGCTTCTGAATTCGCCAATTTAACGCTTGAGGTAAAAGCAAACGGCGGTTCGACCGAAAACATACCGGTTGAATTTGTAAATCTGGAAACGGGCGAACAGCACATTGAGCCAATCGTCAAAGGCATTGCCTCCCTCCCATATCTGCATAAAGGGAAATATCTTGTTAACATTCAGGATGACCGATACACAGTTTATTCGGAAAACATCATTCTCGATGACAATAAAAATGTAAAGATCGAACTGACAGAATTACTTAATCCAGTTAAAAACCTGACAGCAGACTACGAAGCTAGTGAGGAATCAGGAAAATTGAGGATCCATATGAACTGGAATCAGGATCTGGGTTGGAGTGATGGTTTTGAAACTTATGAAAATTTCACTCAGAAAATCGGTGATTGGATCTCCATCGATCAGGATAAAATGCCGGGCTATGGTATTGAATTCGCCGGATCTGATGTTTCTTTCCCGGGTGTTGGACAAGCAATGGCCTGTCTGGTTTTCAATGCTGGTGCAACGACCCCATCAATGATTGAGGATGGCGCTATAAGGGCAGCTGAGGGAGAAAAATCGATTCTATTCATTTCTCCGCAAGTGTCTCAGGCCAACGATTGGCTGATCACGCCCTCACAACACATACGAGAAGGATACGTGATGCGATTTATGGCGAAATCTTATACGGATTTCTATGCTGAAACTTTCCGTGTTTGTGTTTCATCCGATACCGATCCGGAGAACTTCACGATAATCGATGAAATCACACCGGGACAGGATTGGACCACCTACGAAATCGATCTGTCTGCATATGTGAATCAAAAGATTCACCTTGCTTTCAATTACGTTTCATATGACAAATTCATGTGTCTTGTAGATGAAGTTTATGTAGGGCCTGTAGAAAATAGCGGAACAATCTCTTCTGCAGCTAAAAGCTACAAAGTCTATCTCGATGGAAAGGAAATGGGCTCAACAGAAACAAATAGTTTTACTATAGACCATGTTCCGTTTAAAGAGGAGATTACAGTGGGCGTTAAGGCTGTATACGATTCTGGAGAATCTGAAATCACAGAATATAAGATACATCCTGTTCCAACTTCCATTGAAGAGTCTGACCCGGATAAACTTTTCTGTATTTCAACAGTAAACAAAACAGTCTATCTGACAACTCCGGAAGGCAGTTATATTCTTGTTTTCAATCAAACGGGCCAAAAAATCCTGGAAAACAAAACAGAAACGACTCATTCGAGTTTCGATTTAGAAACTTCCGGAATCTATTTTATAAAAGTTGTATGCAAAAATAGGGAGCACACCTTTAAGGTTATGATTCCCTGAGTAATTTTCCCCTGATTACAAAAGTCCGGTCTGACGCCTTGTCTTACCGGACTTTTTTTGCATCTCCAACCGGACAGGTCGGTTAAACCAAACGAGCCTGTATTTGTTATTTTTTTAATCACCAAACAATTAGATCGATATGAAAAAAAGTTTGCCGGAATTCAACAAAAAGTATCACCTGAAATTCGAAGGGGTGGCATATGATGTCATATATTATGAAGACGGTATGATGCAATCGGTTTGCAAAGCTGCCGATTTGAATCATCATCCCTCCCGAATCAATCAGATCAAAACTTACCAAATCAACCGCTTCGAGATTTGTGAAAACATATGGTGCGTTTTTTGGAGTACACCAAAGGTGAATATGGTATATATAGAAGATTATAATCGGATGATAGTTAATGCCATCCTAACAATGCCCGATCTGAAACAAATAAGAGAAACGGGTACTATTTCTGTTGTCGAATAAAAAAATCAGCAGACATTCTGATTCTGCTTAAAACAAAAGAAGCCTTTTCAAATTTGAAAAGGCTTCTTTTGTTTGTATTTGATCAAAAACATCATTTTTCCGTATATCAAATCTCATCGTTTTGATTCGGGTTATCCTTTGCCTGCTGGGCAAACTTCGCTTTTAATTTATTCCACTTGCTCTTTTGTAAAAAGTTTTCTTCGATTTTTTGCATCAATTCAAAAAAGTTAGGAACAAACAAAGTCCCGAATATACCATTGACAGCCATACCAAAGACAACAGCCACACCAAGCGATATCCGGCTTTCCGCACCCGCACCTGAAGCGAACATCAACGGCATTACACCGAATACAAAGGCTAATGAAGTCATCAGAATCGGACGCAACCGCACTTTCCCTCCGGCCAATGCTGCCTCCCGGATAGGAATACCTCTTTCTCTGTTCTCGCGGGCAAACGCTACAATCAAAATAGCATTTTTAGCAGAAAGGGCAATGAGCAGAATCAATCCGATCTGTGTATAGATACTTACCGGCAAACCCCAGAGTGAACAACCAAGAACAATACCTAAAACCGCGAATGGCACACTCAGGATAACCGCGATCGGATTGGTCCATGATTCATATTGTGCGGCCAAGACAAGGATTACAACAAGAAAAGCCAGTATAAAGATTGTCCCCATCGAACTACCGGATTGTAATTCCTGGAAGGCAGTACTAGTCCACTGATATCCATAACTATTTCCGAGCTGTTTCTTTACCAGGTCTTCCATCTGTTTTATTGCTTCTCCCGAGCTGGCTCCGGGAGCAATATTGACATCGATTTCGGCATTGGTATATAAATTATACCGGCTGATGGATGCTGGCGCTGTCTGATAATCAAACGTTATGAATGCAGATAAAGGAACCATTTGTCCCTGTGAATTGGTGATACTGACATTCAAAATATCTTTCAATGTAGACCTTGAAGAAGCCGCACCACCTAAAACAACCTGATATACACGTCCGAAATCGACAAAGTCATTTACATAAGCCGTACCCAGATAATACCGGAGCGTCTGAGCTACTTGTTGATATGTCAAGCCCAGCATCCGAATCTTATCCCTGTCTATATTGAGCATGTACTGAGGCACATCCGGACTATAGAACGAATTCAGATTCAATATCGCTGATTCGCTTTTTGAATTTTCCATCAGAGAAAGATAGGCTTCATATAAAGCTTCGGATCCATAATTATTTCTATCCTGTAACTCCAGCGTTAAACCGCCCGTAGTGCCCAATCCAGGAATCGCTGGAGGGTTGATTGCATAAACCGTAGCCTGTGGTATACCGACATAAGCTTCCTGGTTTATTTTATTCACAAGCGCCATTGCCGTATTTTCTTTTCCTTTTCGCTCATCCCAGTCTTTTAAAACGACCCAGATCATACCGCTATTACTACTACCACCACCCATCATGCTGAATCCGGCAACGGTGAGATATGTTTTGACCTGAGGCATATCTTTAAGAATTTTATCTCCTACCTCTTGCAGAACAACAGCAGTTCTGTCTGTAGATGCCGCATTGGGTAACTGCACCATAATCATGAAATATCCCTGATCTTCTGTAGGAATGAATGTCGTTGGAAGCTTGGTGTAACTCCACAAAGCCCAACCTGCAAAAAGAATAAAGAATCCCATCGCGATCCATACATGTTTAAGCAAATATTCCATTGCTTTTGCATAAACAATCCGAACCTTATCATAACCTTTATTGAACCACCTGAACATGAAAAACTTGGTTGGTGGCTCAACCTTGAGTAACAAGGCACACAAAGCCGGAGTCAGAGTAAGGGATACGAATCCGGAAATAATAGTAGAGGCTGCAATAGTCAGGGCAAACTGTTTGATCAGCTGTCCTGTAATTCCACTAATAAAAGATGTCGGAATGAAAACGGCCATCATACAAAGGTCGATGGCGATAATCGGACCGACAAGTTCCGAAATAGCCTGTTCCACAGCAACCTTAACATCTTGTTTCTCCTCTTCCATCAGACGGTAGGCATTTTCGACGACGACGATCGCATCATCGACGACAATCGCAATAGATAAGATCAAACCGAAAAGCGTCAATAAATTTATGGAAAATCCCAACAGGGCCATAATCGCAAAAGTCGCAATCAAAGAGACCGGAATTGCGATGGCCGGAATAATAACCGCCCGCCAGTTCTGAAGAAAAAACATAATAACGATCATCACCAAAAGCAGTGTTTCAAAGAAAGTACGGATTACTTCTTTGATTGAATCGGTAATGAAGTTGGTCGTATTTAATGTAACAGAATAATTTACCCCCTGAGGCAGATATTGGGCGAGCTCTTCCATTTTAGCAATCGAAGCTTTTGCCACACTTAGTGCATTAGCTCCCGGAAGCTGACTTACGGCGATCAAAGCCGTCTGTTCTCCCATGTAAGTGGATATCTGACCGTAATTGATACTTCCAAGTTCGATCTGAGCAACATCTTTCAGACGAAGGTACTGTCCGGTCTGTGTTGAACGGATTACGATATTTTCAAATTCCGCAACATCTGTCAATTGTCCTTTGGTAAGCAATGTGTATTCAAACATAATTTGATCTGAAACCGGAGGCTGCCCCACTGAGCCAGCCGTAGAACTCATATTTTGAGACGCAATTGCCTGATACACGTCCGAAGCAGAAACCTGCCGCACTTGCAATACTTCCGGATCCATCCAGATACGGATGCTATAATCACCCGCACCGAATGACTGAACCTGCCCTACTCCCGGCACACGTGCCAGCTCATTAACAATATTCAAAGACGCATAATTAGTCAGATACAACGCATTATAGACTGAATCCGTCGAAAGCAAGTTCATAATCAACAACATATTGGATGCCGACTTCTTAACGGTAACACCTTGTTGTATTACAGAGGAAGGCAATGTATTGAGAACCGTATTCAGTTTATTCTGCACATCGATCGCCGCCATGTCGATATCCGTTCCCACGGCGAAGGTTACGGTTAACGAATAGGAACCTTGTGTCGAAGAGGAGCTCATATACAGCATATCTTCTACACCATTGACAGCTTGTTCGATAGGAGCGCCTACCGTTGTAGCAACTAAAGTCGGGTCTGCTCCCGGATATGAAGCCGAAACCATTACCGTAGGCGGTGTGCTATCCGGATATTGTGCTATTGGAAGTGATTGAAGCGAAAAGATTCCGGCCAAAACACCCATTAGAGAAAGCACAGTTGCAAAAATTGGTCTTTCTATAAAAAACCGTGTAAACGAATTATTTTCCACCGTACTATTTCTTTAAGTTTTTATCCGCGGTTACATCTGAGCCAGTCATGTTTCCACTCTCTTTTTTCTCACTGCCCGATACCTGAAGCGTATCCGCCGGAGCTTTTGCCGGTGCTTTTTGCATAATCGGATCGATCACCATTCCGGGTCTGACTTTTAATAAAGCCTGAGTAACATATTTATCCCCGGAGGAGAGTCCGGATGTTACCTGACGTAGTACATTATCTACAATTTGTCCGAGTTCTACTCTTCTTAGTTCAACCTTGGCTGAATCATTCACTACATAAACATAACGTCCGAGCTGATCGGTTCCGATTGATGCATCCGGAATCAATACGGCAGCTTTCTGCTCGCTATAGGGTAAAACAACCTTCACATATAATCCATCCCGCAACAAACCACCCTGATTATCAATAACCCCGCGCATATTAATAGTTCCCGTCGAAAGAACAATATTAGGAGCAAAATAGTCGAGTTTCGCCTTGAAAGATGGAATATTTTCTTCCGCATCCGGAATTACAGTCAATTCCGAAAGTTGTCCCATTTTTTCCGGATGATCCTTATTTATAGCCATATTCAGATATTGATTATCAGCAACACTGAAGTTCACATATACCTGATCGTCCTGATAAATGGTAGCCAGAGTCGGCGTACCATTTAAATAATTGCCAACGTCAAATTGGTTCTTTGATACCCTGCCATCAAATGGAGCCTTGATATAGCAATAGCCAAGATTAGTACGAGCTGTTTCAAGTTGAGCCTGATAATTGGCAACCGCAGCCACGGCTTGCTCATAATTGGCCTGGGTTTGTATGACCTGGATTTCCGAAACCGCATTAGCCGCATAGGCTTGTTTCGTCCTTTCAAAAGAGGCTTTGGTATATTCAAGATTTGCCTGCCCCTCTTTCAACGCCGCTTCTGCCTGCCGGACATTATCCTGATAGGTAACCGGTTCAATCACAAAAAGAAGCTGCCCTTTTTTAACCCTTGCACCGGGGGAATAACTAACCTGTTCTAACCTTCCCGGTACGCGAGCTACTAAATTAACTGTATTCAATGCCTGAAGATAACCGGGATATTCGACACTTAAAATAATATCCCGAATTTCAGGATAAGCCACTTCGATCGGCAATTTCATCTCTCCCGCGCTTTTTTCCTGCTTCTTCTTGCAACCAGTTAAAAAGAAACTTCCAGCCAACAAGACGACAGGTATTATCCGATATATATATTTTTTTTCCATCTGTATATGATTTGATTATTTATTGATTTAAAAACCAGGATGTAATTGTTTTTATCGATTTATGGCAAAGCTCCTTCCCAACCACCTCCTAATGCCTGGTAGAGCTGAATCAGATAAAGAAGACTGCCACCTTCAGAATTGACGAGAGCTGTCTGGTAACTCAATAGTGATTGTTGCGCATTTACAACATTGATAAAAGCAGAAAGTCCCATTTTATATAAGTCAAGAGATAATTCAAAAGACCTTTCGGCTTCAGAAGCAGCAGAACGTAACTCAAGAGTTTCCCTGACTGAGTTTTTGTAAGCCATTATCGCATTATCAACTTCCTGCAATGCAGTCAGTACCGTCTGATTATAAGAATCGACACTACTTTGTAAAGATGCTTTGGCCGACGAAACCGCCGCCGCACGTTCTCCACCATTGAAAATGGTCCATTTCATTACTGGCTGAATCTGCCAGATAAGAGAGTGTTTGGTAAACAACTTATCCATTTCCTTCGAGGCAACTCCGATATCTCCTGTTATAAAAAAAGAGGGAAACCATTCCGAACGGGCCACTCCAAGTGCTCCTGTTTGTGCAGCTATCTGATATTCAGCAGCGCGAATATCAGGTCGTTGCCTGAGTAAAGCAGCCGGGATACTGACAGGAACCAATTTATTTGTTTGGGGAAAAGGAGCCGGAGCCTGGAGTGCCTGACGGATCTCATCTGGGATGACCCCGATCAAAACAGCAATAGTATTTATATAATTGTTTTCGGAAGTCTCATAAGCGGCGATGCCGGCACGGGTATTGTAATAAGTAGATTTAGCCTGTGAAACATCAAGCATAGAAGCCAAACCGGCATTATACCTTGCTTCTGTTATTCGTACAACTTCTTGCTGCGTAGCGATATTGCTGGCCATTACATCCAATAATCGCTGAGATGTTCTCAGATTGATGTATGCCGAACCAAGTGATGCCGCTACGGAAACCATCGAGGCATAATAGTCTGCTTTACTGGCTCTGTAATTGTTTTTTTGTGTTTTCACTTGATTCCTGACACTACCGAACACATCAATCTCCCAATTCATATTAATCGTAGCATTAAAATATGAAGAGTACGGATCGTTGGCTAATGTTTGCCCCGTAAGGTTTTGACTGCTCCGGCCTCTATTCCATCCGGCAGCCAAATCAAATGAAGGGAAAAATCCGCCATAGGCTCCTCGCATGACAGCTCTGGCTTGCAAAACCCGCTGGTGTGCGATCGATAAGTTCCAGTTGTTTTTCATTCCGGACTGCATCAGGGAATCAAGCAATGGGTCATTGAATGACCTCCACCACAATTCTTCAACCGGAAGCTTTTGTTCAATAAGCGAGTCTGATGGATAATAAGACTCCGGTAATTCGTACTCCAGTTTACTCTCTTTATTCTGAGCCCATAACGAACCAGTGGAATGTGCAGACAGAATGCAGATGGCCAAAAGTGCGCGCCATAGAGAGAAATAACTCAATTTATACATTTGTGTTTAAATATAGAATGATAAATAATATACTTTCTTCACTAAAACACAACGCAGATACTTTCGGTTTATGAATAAGAGTAAAAAGAGAATAAAAGCTTGATACGATATTTATGAAAACTATGATTCTTGATTTAGATGAAAGTGCTTCTTTAAATGTCGGAATTCGGAGAAGAAAGAAGGTTCTCTTCATCATATGTTGAAAGATTATCCTTATTTTATTGTAACTTTACTTTCAGCTACATGCATAATTCCATTCCGGAATCTCAAAATCAAACACCTGCTATTCAGACAGTCGCGCCACCGTCGGTGGTGAATTACGCACACCGCCGGTGACGAATTCCAAACACCGTCGGTGTGCGGATCGCTCCTCCTCTGGTGCTCGCATTTCACCGCCGGCGGTGATCGGACCTCACCACCGACGATGCACGTACCCGCCACCGACGGTGGTGGGTACCAGGGGTTAGCCGTGAAATTAGAAAGCGCCATACCAACGAGATGACGAAGGTAAAGTTGGATTTGTGGGACAATTTAATGGAGGAAAGGAATTGATTCAGAATAGTCGGATTCCGAAAAAAGAACACAAAAAAGGCTGTCAAAATCATTAATATGAATTTTAGACAGCCTCTCGTATTGTGTGTATGAGTTCCGCTTAAGCAGTTACGTCAAAAGTAACCTCCTCGTTCGGAGATGCGATAAGTCTTTCTTTGGCAGCAACAGCATCCAGGTGAAAATAACGAAATATGAAATCTACATATTTGAATAACGACGCCTGATCAGGGGCCTCAATTGTCAGATTATCGTGCGTATAAATACTTACTCCATTTTTCAATTGTATATCGAAATCAAAGATACTTAAGTTTCCGTTTTCATAACTTGGCTGAACAATCTCTTCCAAAGAAGCATATTGTTCCAGATCGCCGACAAGAAAATAATTTTCAGAAGCAGCATCAAGTACATACATTTCTTCGATATCATCAAATTTCACCTCCGATAAGATAACGGGAAGAACCGTTCTAACCTGAAAGTCAATGGCATTTTCTTCCGGAATGAAAAGAGCCGATAATTTTTCTTTTTCCATAATGAATAGGATTAAATTTATAACAAATATAATCATTAATCTTTATTCCCGGCGATATCGTCACCGGAATGCGCTTGTAGTTCTCTACGCTTCATATAATAGGTAATACCAAAAGGCACTGCCAAAAAGAGCAACAACCCTCCTAACTCAAAAATAACATAAGCCGGTTGATGTTCTGTCGGTAATGATGACGGAGGAAAAATTCCTAAAACCAAACATAATAGCATGGCAAAGATCCCCATCGAACCCAAAATCCAGATACCGGCTTTTCCGCCAGGCACACGATAAGCCCGTTTGACATCCGGAAAAGTATATCTTAACCGGATTGCGGAGGCAAAAATCAGGATATAGGTAATAGAGTACAAAAGAACGGATAAAACAAGGACCATGAAAAATCCGGCATTGATCGTGGGAACCAGCAAGTAAACCAATGTAACTGCTGATAAAATCACGGCCTGAAGAATCATAAAGACAACAGGCATCCCCTGAGCATTGGTCCGGTGAAAAAATTCAGGCATGTTACCATCTTTGGCTACAGCTAACATGGATTTGCTTGGTCCTAAGAGCCAGGTTGTCAACTGACCGAATGCTCCGAAGCCAATAAGCAGAGCCACGACCGGTGTCATCCAGGAAACATTCATCTTTGTGAAAAAAATATGGAAAGTCTGCATGATACCGGAGGCTAATCCGATTTCGTTTGCAGGAACAACCATCTGAATCGACAATGCTCCGATAACGTTCAAAACCAAAAGCAGCAATGTTGCTACAATCATTGCCTTGGGAAAATTCTTTTGAACATTTTTTGTCTGAGGTGCATGAACGGCCACTGCCTCAGATCCACTGTATAACAAAATGATTCCGGTAAAAAAAACAAGGTTATTGATTTTACTGAAATCAGGGAAAGCATTCTCCCAGGTTAGTGGCGCCATATCTACAGCATGGCCTCCGAAATACCAGATTGCACCAAAAAGAATAATTAAAACGAATGGGATGGCTACACCGACAAAATATCCTACCGCAGAAATCAGTGTACTGGCTTTCAACCCTCTCAGGTTATAAATTGTCGGAAACCAGATACAAATCAGGCTGACACCCATGATAAAGAATTTATTCGATGCAAGTTGTGGGTCGAAAACATAAGCAATCATAGCCGCGATAAAAGAGGCTACCATCACCATTCCCACACACATCATCGCCCAGAACATCCAGGCTCCGACAAACCCCCATTTTTTTCCAAAGGCTTGTTTGATCCAGGAGTAAGCGCCACCCTCACTTGAGAATCCGGTAGCCAATTCTGCAGAAAGTAATGCAACTGGAATCTGGAAAATAACAGCAGCCAAAATCATGTAGAAAATCTGGGGCCAGCCAGTTTCTGCAAGCATCGGCAGGTTACGGATACTCATCACAAAAGCAAGGGTGACAGCAATCAGACGAAAAAGGCCTAATTCATGTTCCTTCTTTTGAGCAAGGGAAGAGTTTGATTTTATGTCCATATGATTTAGGATTTTATATCATATAAAACCGCCATCTGCAACAATTGTTATTTAAAAACGGAGAAAATTGGTGGCGTATTTGTATAATGTAAAATATAAGTTGCGTTCTAATAAAGTTCATTCTTAATAACGAGCTGCAAAAATACATCTTCCCAGTATTGTCGAGACAGATAGTAGATTCTTTTGGCTAAGTTTTGCATATTTGCACAAATAAAAAAAGCCATACTCTTAATAAGAATATGACTTTTTCAATTGTGCGAAAGAGGAGACTCGAACTCCCACGCCGGAACCGGCACTACCCCCTCAAAGTAGCGTGTCTACCAATTTCACCACCTTCGCATTTGTACCCAAAACAGGACTCGAACCTGCACATCCTTAAGGACACTAGTCCCTGAAACTAGCGCGTCTACCATTCCGCCATTTGGGCATTAGAGCGAAAAACGGGACTCGAACCCGCGACCCCAACCTTGGCAAGGTTGTGCTCTACCAACTGAGCTATTTTCGCGTTCAAAACAACCGAGTCAATCCCGATTGCCCTGCAAATATAATTTTTATTTTATGACAATGCCAAATTTAGCCAGATCTTTTTTACATGTTTTTTTTGAAAAATTCAATCCTTTTTGATTTATAATACTTTACAGCAATCTCTATTGCAGCTGATACCGCCTGAATTACCCTGGGTTGAAACACTTTTCATCAATGGCATTTCAAAATGAAATAACGGTGTCGTATATTTGCAATCAGAACTAACCAATAATAGATTCGTCATTTATGCCTAAACTCCAAATCATTCTTGACATATTGAATGAACGAAATATACCGGTAAAAAGCTTTTGTGAAGAAATCAACATGAGTATTTCCGGTTTCAAACGCATTATCGAACGCAATTCAACCCGGATACAAACGCTCGAAACAATTGCCGAAGTGCTCAATTGTCCGGTATCTCTTTTCTTCAACGAACCATTGCCTGAAAAAGAAACCCTCTCTCAAACGTTCGTCCCGCACATACCCTATACAGCTCAGGCAGGTTCTTTAAGTGGCTTCAGCTTGGGGGTGACAGAAAATAATTGTGATCTGAACACGAAAATCACCTCGCTGGGTAATTACGACTTTACGATCGACGTTAATGGAGATAGTATGATACCCGAATTTCATTCAGGCAACACCATTGCTTGCAAACGACTGGAGGCTTCGGACCCGATCCGCTACGGATCTGTTTATCTTTTGGATACGGCACAGGGTATTATTTTGAAAAAAGTCGAAAAGGATAAAACTGATATTTCCGGTATTCGTTGTATCTCGTTGAACTCACAATATGAGCCATTCACACTTGCGTTGGCTGATATCTATAGCATGTCTGTCGTAGTGGGAATAATTAAATCTTTATAAAAAATAATGTCATCTTACTTTTTGGGTTTTCTGTTTGTTATTTAATTAAATAGGAAATCCAAACGAAGATCGGCATGTATAAAAGAATCAAGTTTGACATAGAGGGTATGCATTGCCCGTCTTGCTCATATCGTTTACAAAAGCATTTGACGAAATTAAATGGAGTTAAAGCTGCTTTGGTCAACCTGGCATCAGCTTCGCTTGTAATCGAGTACGATCCTGCAAAGATTTCAATCACCACAATCGAGCAGGAGGTAAAGAGTATGGGGTATCGACCGATATTGATGCAACCGACCTCTAACCTGAAAAACTTTTACCAAAGACAAAGGAGGCTCTATGAATTAAAATCCGAAGGTAAAAAACTTGTATTCGGATTGATTTTTCTGATTCCGCTCCTGTCTCTTGAGTTAATACCTATTTTATTCAATATCCGAAGTGATTTTTTCAGAAATAATCATCTGGATGGTTTCATTGTATTCCAGTTGTTTTTGTCTGTTCCAATCCTGATTCTCGGATGGAAAATTATTGAAAACGGATGGAAACAGCTACTCGCTTTCCGACCGAATGTGAATTCACTGGTAGCATTGAGTGTATCGGCATCCTTTCTTTATAGTTTATATTCCTCTTACTTTTTAATTTGGCAACAAGCGAATCCGGCTAAATTTCCGGTTTATTATCTTCCGGCATGCGCAATCCTGGTTATGATTCTTTTAGGACGTTATCTCGAAGACAGAATCACTTTAAAAACAAAAAGATCAATTCGAGATTTAACCTCTTTACTTCCCGACAAAGCAATCAGAATAGAGAACCAACAGGAAAATATCATTGATATCGAACGGATTGAAATCGGTGACCTGATAAGCATTACGCCGGGCATGCGAATTCCGGTAGACGGAATCGTATCCAAAGGGAAAGGTTCTGTTAACGAAGAAATTTTTTCAGGAAACAAATCTTCCGTTTTTCATGAGGAGGGAGATAAGGTTTTTGCCGGAACACTGAATCTGAATCAATCCTTTATCCTTGAGGTTCAAAAAAAAGCGAACGAATCATTTCTCTCCGAAATTATCTCATTGATAGAAGAGGGTGAAAATTCAAAGCCGGGAATAAACCTGTTGGCAAATAAAATATCATCGATCGTCATACAATTGATACTTGGCTTTTCAGTTCTCTCGGGTGGATTATGGGCTGTACTTTCTGATAACTATCAACTCGCATTCAAGGTTTTCATCTCTGTTTTGATGATAGCCTGCCCGGTTGCCATAGGTCTGGCTATACCCATATCCGTACTTATTTCTACGCGGCGGGCCTCGATGTTCGGAATCATCATCCGTCGGATTGCCGCTTTTGAGTCAATGAGGGATGCGGATACATTTGTTTTCAATATGAGCGGTACCTTAACAAAAGGAACGCCAGTCGTTACGGATATATCTGCAAAAAACGGAATCTCTGCGGGAGAATTACTAAGGTATGCAGCTTCGGCAGAAGCTACAGCAAATCATCCATTGGCAAATGCGATTCTTGCAGAAGCCAAAATTCAAAATGTGGATTTAATTGTGCCCGATTTGGTTCGTGAACTGCCCGGAATGGGTATTGAGGCTGCAGTTGGAGAAGAACGTGTTGATATAGGAAACCGGAAACTCATGGAATTGGTACGGGTAGACGAAGAAGAACTTAAACATTTTTCCGGTATATGCAGGGATTTGTCCGAGCAAGGTAAAACCACGTTGATGGTTGCTGTCGACGGGGTATTGAAAGGCATTATCGCCACAATCGATAAGCCGAAGAAAGAAGCAGAAGAAGTAATCAGAAAGATTCACGATTCGGGCAAAATGGTGATTCTTTTAACTGGCGAACATTGGTCGACCGCCCGTTATATTGCACACGAAACGGGTATTCAGGAAATACACGCGGAAACACAGCCTCTTAATCGCGCCCGATTTATACGAAAACTGCAACATGAAGGTAAAGTCGTTGTCATGATCGGGGATGGTGTCAACGATGCCGGAGCACTGGCCCAGGCGAATGCGGGAGTTGCAATCGGGTCTCCGTCTGATATCGGTGCGGATGCCGCTGATATCATTTTACTCAATACCAATTTAAACCAAATCTTGACTTTGATGCGCTTGGCTAATCGGACTGTCAGAAATATAAAGGAAAATTTATTTTTTGCTTTCATATACAATCTATTGATGATTCCACTGGCTGCAGGGGTATTGTATATTTTTAATATCCACAAACTTATCGATCCGGTTGTCGCAATAGCAGTCATGTTTATCGGTTCGATCTCAGTATTACTAAACGGCTTAAGGCTCAGAAGATTTAAATAGGGCTAAACCATGAGCTTTGTTTTCTTGTTTATCAATTACAGATTGAAATGTGTTGTTGCGTATGAAACGTTTGTATTTCCTTATTCTTTTGCTACCTCTTTTTATTCTTAATGCCGAAGCTCAGTTCGCAGGACCCTTCCGCACAAGTTTTTACGATCCGGATACACTTAAACGCCCATTCAAAGCATTAGGTATGTCTCTTATTCCGGATGTTACCGTATTTTCGGTAAACCGTTTTATCAAACACAGTGATTTTGCTTATATCGATGCAAAAAGCATTTATGATAATTTCATGTTTACTTCTCTTTGGGACAACGATATGTTTGGCACCAATTTACTGGCCCATCCCTTTCATGGAAGTCTGGATTACAATGGTGCCCGGGTTAGCGGAATGAATTATTGGCAATGCTTTCCGTATGTTTTCGGAGCCTCTGCTATTTGGGAGCTTATTTTAGAAAATGAACCCGCTTCATTTAACGATCAGCTTGCAACTTCTTTTGGTGGGATGATCCTGGGTGAAACCTCTTATCGAATCTCTTCGATGATTATCGATAATGAAGCAAGAGGATTCGAAAGAGTTGTCAGAGAAATATTCGGGACATTAACGAGTCCGATGAACGGTATTAACAGATTATTGACCGGACAAATGTGGAAATACAAACGGTATCGCACACCAAATGCGTCAGAAGTCTTTCCGGTTAATTTTGGGGTTGATTTGTCTGCTCATTATCTCAGACGATTTGATAATCAACGCATACAGCGTTGGAGTCCATTCCTGCATGGCTGGATTAACTATGGAGATCCGTTCAGAAAGGAGAACATGCGGCCTCTTGATTATTTTCAAATTGAATTCACACTTGATCTGTTTGGAAAAAATAGCATCCTTTCTTCATTAGAGGTTGTCGGTTTACTTTACGGCAAAGAAATTGAAATGAAAAAGAAAGATAAACAGTTAATGTGGGGTGTTTTTCAGCATTTCGTCTATATGGAAAAAGAAAATATGGGAGCTGATTCTGTAGCAGCCATGCGCTATTCCGAACCGGCATCAGTTGGTTTAGGTCTGGAATACAAGAAAACCGATACACATACAAAAAACGAATTCTCCGGATGTTTCCATCTCAATGCCGTCATTTTGGGCGCAGCACAGGCCACTCAATTCAAATTAAAGGGTAGAGAATATAATTTTGGCCAGGGATATAGTACGCGCCTTCATTTGAAATACAATATGAAAGACAAATTCATCCTGGGCGTAAAATCTTCATTTTCTCATTTATTTACATGGAAAGGCTATCAGAAGGGCATTGTCACCGAGGAGCAAAATCCGGCTACACTGAATGCGATGGGTGACAAAGGAAATACGACTGTGACAATGGTTATGCCTTTTGTCCAATGGAATCTTTCCAAATACTTCTCCATCAATTTAAATACCAACTTCTTTCTACAACATAATCACAATTGCGATATTCCCGATTCACATTATTATTACCAAGACTCCAGCTTGGGGCTTAAATACATTTATTAGCCAACTTTCAATTTGCAATTAACACAGTATCAAAAAGAGCAGATAAGTATTATAATTATAGCTTTTTGTTTGAAATTTTACAAAATGAAATATTTTTGAAAATAAAATTTCATTTTTATAGAAATTTGTTATACTTTGCAGCATATTTCAAATAAAACAAGACAATTAATCTAATTATTAATATCCAGCTCTCATGAAAGTACAACAAGTTTTAGACAATTTGGCATTGCGTTTTCCAAACGAACCGGAATATCTACAAGCAGTAGAAGAAGTATTGACTTCAATTCAGGACGTATATAATGATCACCCTGAATTTGAAAAGGCAAATATCATAGATCGTTTGTGCATTCCGGATCGAATTTTTTCATTCCGTGTAACCTGGACTGATGATCGGGGCCATGTACATACGAACATGGGATATCGTGTTCAACACAACAATGCGATTGGTCCATATAAAGGAGGTATTCGCTTCCATTCTTCTGTAAACCCATCTATTCTTAAATTTCTCGCATTCGAACAGACATTTAAAAATTCTTTGACAACCCTTCCGATGGGTGGTGGAAAAGGAGGATCTGATTTCAATCCAAAAGGAAAATCGAATGAGGAAATCATGCGTTTTTGCCAGGCCTTCGTTCTTGAATTATGGCGACATATCGGTCCGAATACAGATGTACCGGCAGGAGATATCGGTGTAGGTGGCCGCGAGGTAAATTACATGTATGGAATGTACAAAAAGCTTGCGCGCGAGAATACAGGTACTTTCACTGGAAAAAGCATCGAAGGTGGAGGTTCTCTGATCAGACCTGAAGCAACAGGATACGGAAATGTGTATTTCCTTCTTGAAATGCTAAAAACAAAAAACATCGATATCAAAGGAAAGGTAGTTACTATTTCTGGTTCGGGAAATGTAGCTCAATATACAGCCGAAAAACTTATTGAATTGGGCGCTAAAGTCGTAACAATGTCCGATAGTACAGGATATATCTATGATGAAAATGGTATCGATCGCGAAAAACTCAACTACATCATGGAACTTAAAAACTTATGGCGTGGCAGAATCCGTGAGTATGCTGATAAATATAACTGTAAATATGTTGAAGGGAAACGTCCTTGGTCTGAAAAATGTGACATTGCTCTTCCAAGTGCGACGCAAAATGAGATCTCGGGCAAAGACGCTCAAATGCTGGTAGACAACGGTTGTATTGCTGTTTCTGAGGGAGCCAATATGCCTTCTACTCCGGAAGCTATTGAAATTTTCCAAAATAACGGCCTACTTTATGCACCAGGAAAGGCTGCTAATGCAGGTGGAGTATCTGTAAGTGGATTGGAAATGACTCAAAATTCAATCAAACTAAGCTGGACGAAAGAAGAAGTAGACAACAAATTGAAACAAATCATGCACGCTATCCATGAACAATGTGTAAAATATGGTTCACAGGAAGATGGTTATGTCAACTATGTAAAAGGAGCCAATGTTGCTGGATTCATGAAAGTTGCAAAAGCAATGATGGATCAGGGGGTGTTGTAATTAATTCTCGTTTTGGACTGAAATAATTCACTTTTCAAATTAAGAATCCCACTTTATCGGAAATACTCCATAAAGTGGGATCTTTGTTATTACCTCTAAAACTACTGACGTCACAACTTACCGTGAATAAGGAATATTTCAAGCAAAAACACCCCTGCTCCTGCCAAATATCCAATGAGAGCAAGCCAACTGATTTTTTTCAAATACCAAACGAAACTGATTTTTTCCATTCCCATAGCGACAACGCCTGCTGCAGAACCTATAATCAGTAAACTTCCACCCACCCCTGCACAATAAGTCAAAAAATGCCAATATATTCCATCAGGAACAAAATATTCCATGAATGCCGGATCTGCCATTGTACTTAGGGAAGAAGGTTCTACCAACGGATACAAACCGAGCGCAGCAGCTACCAATGGGACATTATCAACGATAGCCGACAAAACGCCGATTAAAAGATTAATGATGTAAACATTATTGAATTTGGTTTCTAAAAAATGAGACATCGCCAATAATCCACCTGCTGCCTGTAATGCCGCTACAGCCATTAATATTCCTAAGAAAAAAAGTAAAGTAGGAAGATCTATTCTTTTAATCAATGTGGCTACGCGAAGATGAAAAGGCATCTCATCCGGAACATTCCGATAAAAAAGATCCGTAATAACCCACAAAATACCCAAAACCAACATTACTCCGGTAAACGGTGGCAATTCCGTGAATGTTTTATACAACGGAACAAATAACAATCCGAATATTCCTAAAATCAAAATGGTTAGCTTGCGCCTGAAATCAACGACATATGCATGCGTTTTAATCTCTTTTTTTATCTCGGTTGATTTCGACACATCGCCTTTTAATGAAAATGTTACAATCAATAAAGGGACTAATACGGAAACTATACTTGGGATAAGAACATATTGCATTAATTTAATTGGAGAAACAGTACCTTTCACCCATAATAAAATAGTTGTAACATCTCCTATAGGCGACCATGCCCCACCACTATTTGCAGCAATAACAATAATACTTGCAAACCACAATCGCTCTTGCCTGTCAGGTATAATCTTGTTTAACAAGGTTACCATTACAATCGCAGTCGTAAGATTATCAATAATTGCGGATAAGAAAAATGATACAATCACAAGTAGCCATAAGAGCTTCCTTTTGTTCCTTGTAGTAATCTTATCCGTGATTAGTGTAAAGCCACCATGAATGTCGATCATCTCAACGATCGTCATTGCTCCCAAAAGAAAAAATACGATCTCACCTACATCCCCGACATGTTCGAGCAACTGAAAATCAATTACAAAACGGACAGCTTGTTGTGCGAGGGGAAGATTTTCCAGTCCGGGAGTATCATGTAAAAAACAGGCAAACCAGTCAGAGGAAATTTTGGGTACAATAACCGGAGCTGCAAATACATACACAGTCCACAACAGCATGCTCATTACCAGAGCTATTGCGGCTTTATTAATCTTTATAGTATGTTCAAGTGAAATCAGAATGTATCCGATGAGAAACAGGATACCCATTAGTATAACCATAGTAATCTTATTTATTCTTCCTTATATTTCGAATATCCTGTTTCAACACTACGAATTCATCTGCACAATCCAAAAAAATAGGAGCTTAGTTCAATTCATGGAATTTCATTTATATACATTTTGTCGGTTATATCTATTGGGGATGAGTTATAGCGATTTCAGTTGTCATTAAGTAGCTTAATGGCTCTGTTGATTGGACCGACTTATTATGACAACCTTTTATACCCCAGAAGATGGCAATTATCCCAACAATTATTACAAGAATTATTAATACATAATTCTTTTTACCGGGGGGTGTCGGTATTGGAGATGGCTCCTCTCCTGCGACCTGATCGCCAAGAATAATTTTATTTTCATCACTAATTTCCTCCCCGGGATGATTCGAATCTGTCGGTAATTCAGACTTATCAATCACCTCTTTCTTAATATTGTCTTCAGAATCTTTCATTTGTATATAATTTAATTTTTAATATTAATATATATATATATGCGCCATTATATAACTTTGATGGGTATCCCACCCTTAGGTAAATTATGCCGATTTCATTCAGATTCATGTCTGTAACTCTACATAAAACAACCAGGATAAAAGATAGTTTGTTCTGTTGAGTTTTATTACTAAGCAGAATAGCATATAGAAAATATGGTGAGGTAAAAAATAAGGCAATCAACGGAGAACTATAATTCATCGAAAGAAATCGTATAACAATATCCCCAAAAGCAAAATAA
>JBOFCW010000277.1:0-7490 GCA_051646395.1 Bacteroidales bacterium | reverse complement strand
TCGATTTTTTTGGCGATGAGGTGGAAAGCATCAGAACCTTCGAAATCGACTCGCAATTATCAAAGGAAAAAGTACAAGATATATATCTTGTTCCGAACCTCTCTCATGCAGAAACAAGCGGTATTTCGTTTCTCGATTTTATACCTGCCGAATGTTACTTTGGTTTTAAGGACATGGGCTGGGTTATCGAACGGATAAGTAGCATTGCAAATGAAGAAATATCCGAACAACTACTCATTTCCGAAGAAGGCGATCTGGATGTAAAGAAGAAAATCGTTAATCCCGAGTTGTTTAAAAAGTCACTGTTCAATTTCAACCGCATCGAATTCGGTGCGAAAAGCTATAGTCGGACACCAGCTAAAATCGAATTTCATACCACGCTTCAACCTTCTTATCATAAGAATTTTGAATTAGTAGCTAAATCTTTCATTGATTTCATTGACAAAGGATATCAAATTTACATTCTTAGCGATAGTGAAAAACAAACAGACAGAATCCTTCATATTTTCGAAGATCGTGGTGATAATATTCACTTTACCCCCGTTCTTAAAACAATCCATGAAGGATTTTCTGATGATGATGTAAAAGCATGTTATTTTACAGATCACCAACTATTTGATAGATACCATAAATATAACCTTCGCAGTGAAAAAGCACGATCGGGAAAAATCGCATTATCCTTAAAGGAGATCAACCAGTTTGAAAACGGAGATTATATTGTGCATATCGATCATGGAGTAGGAAAATTCGGTGGTTTAGTAAGGATGCCTGTCAACGGTAAAACCCAGGAGGTCATCAAATTGATTTATCAAAATGACGATATCCTTTTCGTTAGCATCCATGCCTTGCATAAATTAGCGAAATACAGAGGTAAAGAAGGCCAACCACCGCGTATCAATAAATTAGGTACGGGAGCTTGGGAAAAAATGAAAGATAAGACCAAGAGCAAGATGAAAGATATTGCTCGCGATCTGATTCTTTTATATGCAAAAAGGAAGGATGAGAAAGGGTACTCCTACAGCCCTGATTCTTTTCTTCAACAAGAACTGGAGGCTTCCTTTATTTATGAAGACACTCCGGATCAGCTGATTTCTACACAAGATGTAAAAAAGGATATGGAAAGCGAAAGACCAATGGACCGGCTTATATGTGGTGACGTTGGCTTCGGAAAAACAGAAATTGCGATTCGAGCAGCTTTTAAAGCAGTTGCCGATGGCAAACAAGTTGCAATCCTTGTACCAACAACTGTGCTGGCTTATCAACATTATAAAACATTCAGCGAACGACTGAAAGATTTTCCTGTTGAAATAGACTATCTGACACGCGCAAAAAAACCCGCAGCAACCAAAGCAATACTTGCTAAATTACCTGAAGGAAAACCGGATATCCTGATCGGCACACACAAACTGATTGGTAAAGATGTAAAATTCAAAGACTTGGGGTTACTTATTATCGATGAGGAACAAAAATTCGGTGTAGCGGTCAAAGAGAAATTAAAACAAATGAAAACCAATGTAGACACATTGACAATGACTGCCACACCTATTCCTCGAACCCTGCAGTTCTCATTAATGGGTGCACGTGATTTGTCGGTCATTTCTACGCCGCCACCCAATCGTTACCCGATTCAGACTGAGGTACACCGTTTTGATGAACAAATCATTAAAGAGGCTATCAATTTTGAGATGAGTCGCAACGGGCAAGTTTTCTTTATCAACAATCGCGTTCAGCAAGTAGGAGAGTTGGAAGATATGATCCGTCGTCTGATTCCGGATGCGAAAGTTGCCGTAGCACACGGGCAGATGGATCCGGATATGCTGGAAAAAAGAATTATCGATTTCGGTAATCAGGAATACGATGTTCTTCTGGCCACCACCATCATTGAAGCGGGTATTGATATTCCCAATGCAAATACGATTATTATTAACAATGCTCAGAATTTCGGTTTAAGCGAATTACATCAATTACGAGGTCGCGTAGGCCGGAGCAACAAAAAAGCATTCTGTTATCTGCTTTCACCTCCGTTACATACGTTAAGTACTGAAGCCAGACGGCGTTTACAAGCAATTGAAAATTTCTCCGAATTAGGTAGTGGAATACACATTGCAATGCAAGATCTGGATATCCGGGGCGCAGGAAATCTTCTGGGTGGAGAACAAAGTGGATTCATCGCTGATTTAGGTTATGAAACTTATCAAAAAATTCTGAAGGAAGCTGTGGAAGAATTGAAATCCGAAGAATTTTACGATTTGTATAATAATCAGGATGAAGAGAATCTACAAGACAAGACCTGGATTAGTGACTGTACAATTGAATCTGACCTCGAACTTCTTTTTCCGGATAGTTATATCCCAAGCTCGTCAGAACGTATCTCCATGTATAAAGAGTTGGATAATATGGAGAAAGAAAAAGACATTCAGCTTTTCATTTCGCGTTTGAAAGACCGTTTTGGCGCCATTCCTCATGAGGGTATGGAATTGATTCGAATCGTAACACTAAGAAGATTGGGCAAAGAGCTTGGATTTGAGAAAATAACGCTCAAACAAGGAAAACTATATTTGTACTTCATCTCTGAATCCAAATCGCCCTATTACCAGTCTGAGCAATTTGGTAACGTACTCAATTACATGCAACAACATCCACGACAATGTCAGCTGCGTGAATTGAAAGGAAAACGTTCCATGGTTATCTCCAACATCACAACGGTAGAAGATGCTACGCATATTCTACAGGAAATGAAACGAGAAAATCCATCACAATCGGTTTAACGTAGAAAATAGTTACCTTTGCTTGATAAAAAGTAGAAAACAACCCGATAGAATGAACAATAATTCATCTTTAAAAATCCATTTAGCGCCCTTACAAGGGCACACAGATTCTTTTTTTCGCAACGCGCATCAGGATATTTTCGAAGGTGTGGATACATACTACACCCCTTTTGTTCGTTTGGAAAAAGGTCATAACTTTCGCTCTCGTGAATTGCGGGATATCCGTCCGGAAAATAATACAGTATCGGACCTAGTCCCTCAATTAATCGCATCCACTTCGGATGAACTCAAAGAGATAGCTGACTTATTTATAGAAAACGGATACAAAAAAGCTGATCTAAATATGGGTTGTCCCTTCCCTATGCTGGCTCGTCGCCACAAAGGGTCAGGCTTAATTGCTCATCCGGATGAAGTTGAAAAACTTCTTAAAGCGATGACTGAAATCCCAGAGCTTTCATTTTCTATAAAAATGCGTCTGGGATGGGATTCTCCCGACGAAGCAATGAAGTTAGTTTCAATGCTTAACGATGCGCCTTTGACTCATATCGGGCTACATGCACGTTTAGGTAAGCAACAATACAAGGGAGAAACCGACATCGAGTCATTTTCTCTGTTTTATGACCAATGCAAACATCCGATTTTCTATAATGGAGATCTTCGTACTATTGAAGATATACAGAATATTTCTTCTCGATTCTCTAAACTCGAGGGCGTAATGATTGGACGTGGTCTCCTTGCAAATCCGGCACTTGCCTCCGAATTTAAAAATGGAGAAAGCATGGATACAAAAGAAAAGAAAAGGAAAATGCAGCAACTTCATGACCAAATATTCGCCCAGTACAGTGAATATTTACAAGGAGATAAACAGTTGCTGGAAAAAATGAAAGCCTTTTGGGAATATCTTTCAGATGATCTAGAAAAACGAACCCGAAAAAAAATTGAGAAAGCAAGTAAACTTTCTCAATATGAAGCAGCTGTCAGCATGGCTTTCAGCCAATGGGGTAAAGTCGAACATACAGAATCATCAGAAGAAACGGAAGACGCGTTTCTTCTATAAGCCGGTTTTTCTTTTAAAAAGTTTTCCCAATATCAGATAAATCCCGTACCATAACAATGCAAGGATAACAATTATCACGATTACAGATAACCAAATAGGAAAGCCGAACCCAAAAGAGAATAAAAAAACAAAACTTTCAATAGCTTCCATCGGATTCAACGCATTCCATTGGAAGCTATTGTAATTTGGAGCCATACCATAACTTAACAAACTCATTGTCACTAACAAGATAAAAAAAGAGATCAATATTTTCATATACATAATTTTACTAAAATAGAATGTGCCTGTACCGTAATCTTTCGCAGAATACCTTTCCTTTATAATAGGATATTGAATATCAATAACAATCCCAATGATAAAGAACCTTTGAAAAATCTTTATTAATCAATTGTTCAGGTGTTATAAAAAAATTACATACACCATCATCCCCCCAATGAATATCACTTTGCACATCCGAGTCCATCTGAAAAAGCAAAAGTGTATAGTCTTTATATTCAGCCTCATTACGAGGATCTTCTTGTGTAAATAATGGGAATCCACCTATTCTAGAACCGGAAGCGTCACACAATTCTTCCATTTTCTCACGCACTTCAACAGGAATTTCGTCGAAGTTACGAATAAAAGGAAATGCTTTTTGGTAAGCTTTAAAAAATACTTGTTGATATCGAAAATCCTGAGGTCCTATAACCGATACCGCAGGCGTAAATCCCATTTTCATTTCTCTCGTTACAGGAAACTCAGATTCATATGATAACTGTGAGGGCAACTCTTTTAAGCAATGCCTTTCATTATGTACGTTGATATGGTATACGACACGAAAACCATCTTGTAAAACCGGATGTTCATGATCGAATCCAAATAAAAGATCCGTTCCGATATAAAATTGCAAGATACCTGTTGTTGGAAAACCTGCGAGAGGTGGCATTTGCTCGAAATTGATCTGCGCGAGAAAGCCGAGAGGTTCTCCTATCCTTCCTTTACGCTTATCTAACGGATAATCGAAATTTTCTGGCATATAAGGTATTCCTCCAATTTTGCTATCCATAACAGAAGGTATCCCTGGATCATACGTAATAGATACCGCAGATTCTGCTTCCATCGCATATTCCTCTTCTATCTCTGTAAATGGTTCCTCTGCTTTTTCTTGCAAAATATCCGTTCTCACAATTGCTGCCATTTTTTTTAAAAACCCCATATTAATGTTTTTAGGATGATCAATCAAAGATATAACAGATTAAAAGATCAAAAAGGCTATGAAAAAAATATCTTTGCAAAAATTTATATTATGGTTTCCTTAATACTCACATTATTGGCCGGAATATTGATCGGACGACTATTTCGAAATTGTTCCTGGATTAAATTTAGTGCAAAAATTATCTTCCCTATCGTCTTGATTCTATTATTTCTTATGGGGATTACAATCGGATTAAATGATGAAATTATCATGAATATCAATCGCTTGGGAAAGGAGGCTTTGATCATAACTGCTGGTGCTATCGCAGGGACACTTTTAGGTGCAGCCTTAATCTGGCATTTCATTTTCTCAAAAAAAATAAATAAATGATCGGGACACTTTTAATCACATTCGTTTTATTGGGCGGAATATTATTGGGTTATTTCCGAATTCTCCCTGAATTTTTAATCCACACAGATTGGAGTATGTGGGTTTTATTTACCTTATTATTTTTTGTTGGCATCAGCGTTGGTTCGGATAATGAGCTCAGTTCGAAATTGCGGAATCAAAGTCCCGTATTGTTATTAATTCCTTTAATAACAATTATCGGATCATTGATCGGAGTTTTACTCATCGTACCTCTCCTTCCGGAACGCACCATATCCGACTGCCTAGCTGTCGGTTCCGGCTTTGGATATTATTCTTTGTCCAGTATTCTGATTTCTGAATACAAAGGTTCTGATCTGGGTGTTGTCGCACTAATGTCTAATATAATCAGAGAAGTAACAGTGCTGGTTTTTGCTCCTCTCTTGGTCCGTTACTTTGGTAAATTAGCCCCAATATGTTGTGCAGGAGCGACTTCTATGGATAGCACATTGCCCGTAATTATAAAAAATACAGGATCTGAATTTGTCATAATTGCTCTGATCCATGGTATACTTGTCGATTTTTCAGTACCCTTTCTGGTAGGATTTTTTTGTTCTTTCAATTGAATACAAATCCTATCAAAAAGATATTATTCTTTCTATTTTGCTCTCTCAAAAGAAATCGTTTCTTTCGGGAGAGCATCTTAGTATTTAGACGCTTAGAACTTGATATTGCATTAACACAACAAAATAATTAATATCAAAAAGAAACATATTATAGGTAAATATTTTGTCAAAACCTATTTTTTTGATAAAATATTTACGCCTCATTATAATTTTCATTTTTATATATTTGTATAGCTTAATCAAATACCAAATCCAGATTCTACAATCAATGGGTAATTTGATACCCCTTTTTCTTTATCGTATAAGTTATATCACCTACGTATATTCATTGAAAATATCATGATTGAAAAAGTATTGAAACGAGACGGTCGCACCGTTGATTTTAATTTCTCTAAAATCGAAGAGGCTATTCGCAAAGCTATGCATCAGACAGAACATGGCATAGATGCCGTTCTAGCGGCTCAGATAGCGGAAAAAGTCACACGCAATTCAGGCCCGGTGATGAGTGTAGAAGCAATTCAGGACGCCGTAGAAATGGAACTGATGAATAGTTCACGTAAAGAGGTCGCCAAGGTATATATCTCCTACCGAAATGCAAGAAGTGTGGCCAGGAGAGCTAAAACAAAAGACATTTTTCTGGAAATCATTGAAGCAAAATCGAGTGATGTAACCCGCGAAAATGCGAATATGAATGCGGATACACCGGCCGGAATGATGATGAAGTTTGCAAGTGAAACGACCAAACCGTTTGTCGATGATTTTCTCTTGTCTGAAGAAGTCAAACTTGCAATTCGTCGTGGTTATTTGCATATCCATGACAAAGATTATTATCCTACGAAAAGTTTGACCTGTGTCCAACATCCTTTGGATAAAATTCTTTCAAAAGGATTCACAGCCGGTCATGCAGAGTCTCGCCCGGCAAAACGAATCGAAACAGCAAGCATTCAGGGTTGCATTTCCCTTGAGACCGCTCAAAATGAGATGCATGGTGGACAAGCCATTCCTGCTCTCGATTTTTACTTCGCTCCATTCGTCAGATCTACTTTTATTGAAGAAATCAAGGTACTTGAACAGTTATACAATGAAAATCAAAATCATTTGTACCACATTGCATTAAAAGATTTCATACAGAAACCACTTAATGGATTAACAGGAACCGAAAGAATATTACAACACGCAATAAACCGAACTGTAGGCCGTGTTCATCAGGCAATGGAAGCCTTTATTCACAATATGAATACGATCCATTCACGCGGCGGTAATCAAGTCGTATTTAGTTCTGTCAATTATGGCACTGACACATCTGCTGAGGGAAGATGCATTATTCGCGAAATACTTCGTTCGACCTATGAGGGAGTAGGAAACAATGCCACTGCAATTTTTCCGATTCAGATTTGGAAAAAGAAAAGAGGTGTCAATTATCTTCCGCAAGATCCTAATTACGACCTATATCAACTTGCTGCAAAAGTATCGGCCCGGCGCTTTTTTCCTAATTTCCT
>JBOFCW010000199.1:0-14993 GCA_051646395.1 Bacteroidales bacterium | reverse complement strand
ACCTGCAGGATTGAACGTAACCTTCTGTCCACGGGGCCAAGATGCAGAAATATTGGCTGCGTCGATTGATATATCAAGAGCCGACCCATCTGTCAGGTCTCGTAAAACAATTTTTTTAAACGTATTTCCATCGATGTCGCTCGATACAATTACGGCATGAATCAATCCTGTTTCTGTTTCTGGAATCCGGTACAATGTAAATACATTGGTATAAGTTGAAGCCGGAAAAACGTTATCTGGAATGAAGAAATCTTTATTATCCAGGTATTTTGTTTTAAGCTGACTTAGCGTGTATTTCGATGCCGGTAATTCTACCTGAGTAAGATCATCCACTTCATCAAAACGATCGGTGTAAGCGCAAGAGCTGAGGGAGATCATGGCTCCCAAAACTCCGCATGATATATAATTGAATATCTTCATTGTCTAATTGTTTGATTGGATTAAAATTTATAACCGACATTCAGGAATACGTTGAATCCCTGTGCATAGTAATATTTGTTCGGATATTTGCTGAAACCGGTAGGATCAAGTATTTCGTTTTTAATAGGAGTACGTCCCTGCTGATATCCGCCTGTAATCATTTTCGTATTGTTCAGGATATTGCTTGCACTTAAGTTGATGTTAAGTGTTTGAGCGCGATTATTCAGGTAAATTACTTTGCCGACAGAAGCATCCAACATAAATCCGTTAGGGAGTTCTTCCTGCACGATCATATCCTTAGCTGCTTTTCGTAATTCATAAGGATTGTTTTCGTTTTTGATGTAGTTTACCATTTTATTGCGGAATGTTTCCATACGACGGCTTGGCGCGAAATCAAGATAGTTTTTCGCATAATATGAACCGGTAATATCGGCAAACCACATTTTGGGGTGGAAATAGTTTAATGAAAGCGTAGTTGCGATTTGCGGACCTGAGTTTACATACAAGTTTTTTGTATATACTTTTTCACGGATATCGCCACCTTCAATCGACCCATTCTCAGCACTTAATGTACCAATTCCATTGTTTGTATATTTATAATCCGCCCATGTTCCTGCTGCCGTAACAGAGAAACTGTTATTGATTTTTACATCTACGGCCGCTTCAACACCCTGATACAGTTTGTTTAGTCCGCTGATTGAACTGTTTATAAATGTACGGTATGTGTCATCATAATATCCCATCAACTCTGCTACATCATTGTAATGCGTACGGAATGCACTTACACGACCTTTTACTATGCGGTAATTGAAATTGTAGTTGATATCGTATGAAAGAATACGTTCACTTTTTAAATCAGCAATACGCGTGTCCTTGATACGTGGAGAAATATATGCATTGTATGCAAGAGGAGCACGACTTTCAGCAAGGGCGTTTACAGAGATACGGTTATGACCGTCGATTTTATAAGCAAATCCAGCTTTGAAAGAAGGATCGAAGAAGCTGTATGTCTTACCTTTCCCTTTTGATATTACCTTTTCTGCTTCAGCGCGTCCATTGCGCATATATCCATAGCGGTGGAAATTGCTATAGGTTACTTTTGCAGCATAGTAAAAATCAATATGATTGAAAGTCCATTCGTTCTGCGCGAAAGCTTTCGTATTATAAATAAACATGTCATAGTCATATCCGAATCGGTCGCCTACAAACACTTTACGATTTGGATTGTCAAGGTCATTCTGTACGATGTCGCTATCAACGTCGAAATCGCGTTCAGCAAACTGGTCGCGATCGATCCAGCGGCTTGCACCAAGCAAATCGCTCATTGTCTTATAATGCATCCCTTTTGAAAATTTACCTTCCAACCCTCCGGTTACTTTCAGGTGAGCTGTCAATTGCCCGTTGTAAACCGCGTTGAAGGATGTTTCAAGCAAATTGTTGTGACGCTCTTCCACTGCATAGCGCGCACATGCATTCGGATGATCTTCTTCAAAACGCTGGTTGGCTTGATAAAGACCATCCCAGTTGATCTGGCTATAGGCTGGATCGTTTTTCCATAATTCTGCCACTTTTTCCTGAAGTTCAGGATCTGTTTGGAATGAAGGTAATTTGCGGTAGTAATCCGGACGTGGGTCTGCTGCATTATAGAATGTCAAAGCCGTAGAGCTGTAGTTGCTGTAGTGGAAACCTGCACCTACGTTCAGTTTCTGGTTGCGGTCGATTTTCCATTCGTAAGAAAGGATAGCGGTAGGATCCCAGCTTTCAACAACGCGCGAGTTGCGTTTTTTTCCGTCCTGATATCCCCAATAAGGATTGTAGTATATGCTTCCGGCAAGATCGTACACTTCCTGTGTAACGGCGCCCTGCTGTCCACGCTGAGTAGGAGCTCCGTAGGTAACCAACGAAAGGCTGTGGCTCGGGTTGAATACTTTTTCAAGCCCAAGGAAGTATCCCCATGAGTTGTAGAATGTTCCGTCCCATGCACCTTCGTTAGACCAGCGGTAGATCATTGAAGCGTTGAATGCCCATCCGTTGGCCATCAGACCTGTTGCGTAAGACGCATTGGCGCGCAGGATGTACGAACGGTTGGTTGCCGCAAGGCTTACCGCTGCACCGGGAGCGTAGTTGCTCGAGCGCAGGTTGATGTTGCTGGAACCACCCAGGTCGCCATAGGAGAAGCTGTTGGCTTCTGTAAACTGGCTTGTTGTTCGGTTTTTGAACACAGAGTTCATACCACCCATCGAAGAGTAGTTGAAACGGCCACGTTCAGCATCATTAAAGGCTACGCCATTGATATAGGTCTGCTGGTACTCCTGGTTGTAACCACGTACGCTGAAACGCATCGGAGAGAAAGTGAAACCCGCTTTTTTCAGATAAACATCATCAGAGGCATTTCCAATGCTTCCGATCGTTTGATTCGAGCCGTCTTCATCATTGATCTGAGACTCATCTACAACGAAAGCAACTGTTTGGTTGTTTGAAGCTTCTTCTTTTAGTTCGATCGTGCCTAAAAACTGGTCGACTCCTTTTTGAAGGTCTACAGGAAGTGATTTCTCAACGAAACCAAAAAGATAAATGTCAACGATCTGACGTCCCGTCGCATCGGTGCTGATTTTGAATTCTCCGAAATTATTGGTTTCGGTGTATTGATTCTGATCTCTTAAAATCACATTAGCTCCGGTAAGCGGACGGCCGTTCTTAGCGTCCACCACTTTTCCTGTAAGTATCGTTTGTTGCGCGAACACCGATACGCACAGAAAAAGCATCAGAAGCATGCTTAATTTTCTGTTCATAGAATTTGGATTTGCTTTTTTTTGATGTTTGTTTATTTCTATTTTATTTATAATCTACCGTTTTCTCTGTTATTCCGTGTAGCGCCCTTTGGTCAAATGCAATTAATTCTTTAGTTCCCTTTTTTTGGGAGTGAAATTGGGTACAAATTAAGTGATTATTTCTTTAGTAATGCATATTTTTTTCAAATATCATTGATTGTATTAAAATCGGATTAAGTACTAATTTATTGTATATGAGTTCGTTTTTTTGAATTCAATCTGCTTATTTAATAGAATTGTAACATGATAAGCCCTTAATTGCTGGCAAAATGTAATAATAAGGCTCAATTAAAAAACTGAAAAAAAGTATTTTATCAGGTGTCTAAATGTAATAATTCGTTTTTTTTGAACACTTTTGTCATTCCAAATAACACAATTATCAATTTATGAAAAAAATCTTAACGGTATTAGCTGTTTGTACCCTTTCTTGTTTCTGTGGTTTTGCCCAAAATAAAAAAGTAGCTGTTTACGGGGTGGGATTCTACAACCTCGAAAATCTTTTTGATACAATCAACAATAACGGGAAATATGATCTTGAATTTTCACCCGAGGGTGCGCGTCGCTGGAATGGGCAGAAATATTGGAGTAAACAGAAAAATATGGCTTATACCATCGCTCAGATGGGAAAAGAAACTCTTCCGAACGGATTAGCCGTATTGGGAGTATCCGAGATCGAAAATCGCTCGGTGCTTGAAGATTTGGTCAAAACGGGAGAACTGGCAAATCGTAATCTGAAAATTGTTCATTATGATTCGCCGGACAAACGTGGAGTAGACGTTGGGCTGCTTTATGATCCGAAATCTTTCCGTGTGCTGGCATCTCAGTCGCGCCGTTTGTACATGCCGGAAAAACCGGATTTTCTGACACGCGATCAATTGGTGGTTACCGGTTTGCTGGCAGGAGAGAAGATCAGTTTTGTAGTGAACCACTGGCCGTCACGTCTGGGTGGAGAGTCTCAGTCGAGCCCTTTGCGTGAAGCGGCGGCGGCGTTGACAAAATCGATTGTCGATTCGTTGATGCAACTGGATCCGAAAGCGGGTGTGATTGTGATGGGTGACTTGAATGACGATCCGATCAACAAAAGCTGTAAAGATGTTTTGCGTGCGAAAAAGAAAGAAAAAGAAGTAGCGGAAGGAGATATGTTTAATACGATGTGGCAGATTTATGACAAGGGTATCGGTACTTTGGCATACAAAGGACAATGGAACCTTTTCGATCAGATCATCATTACGCCGAATTTGCTGGGGAAAGAGCGCTCGAACCTGAAATTCTGGAAAGCAGAAGTTTTCAATAAGCCTTTTTTGATGAACGAAGATGGTCTTTATAAAGGTTATCCGAAACGTACACACGCTGCAGGGGTATTCCTTAATGGTTATAGTGATCACTTCCCTACATTAATATATTTAGCTAAAGAAGTAAAATAAATAAGCGCAGAAGCATCAGATTTTATGAAATCGCTATCTTTGCACCAGTTTTATTGTTAATTGTAAAATCTAAGACAAAATGGTAAATTACAAAGACCTTGGCCTTGTAAATACTCGCGAGATGTTTAAAAAGGCAATCGAAGGCGGATATGCGATCCCTGCTTTCAACTTTAACAACATGGAGCAGCTACAGGCTATCGTTTCAGCAGCTGCTGAAACAAAATCTCCTGTAATTCTTCAGGTTTCTAAAGGTGCACGTCAGTATGCGAATCCAACTTTGCTTCGCTACATGGCTGAAGGTGCTGTTGCCTATGCGAAAGAACTTGGATGGGAAAACCCACAGATCGTTCTTCACCTGGATCATGGTGATTCTTTCGAAACATGTAAATCATGTATCGACTCAGGTTTTTCTTCAGTGATGATCGATGGTTCTCACCTTTCATACGAAGATAACATCGCGTTGACTAAAAAAGTTGTTGAATACGCTCATCAGTTTGATGTGACTGTAGAAGGTGAACTTGGTATTCTTGCTGGTGTTGAGGATGAAGTGGTTGCAGAGCACCATACTTATACTCAGCCAGAAGAAGTTGTTGATTTCACAACTCGTACAGGATGTGATTCATTGGCTATCTCAATCGGTACATCTCATGGTGCGAACAAATTCAAACCGGAACAGTGTACTCGTAACGAAGAAGGTGTTCTTGTTCCGCCGCCATTGGCTTTCGATATCCTTGCTGAAATCGAAAAAGAACTTCCTGGATTCCCTATCGTTCTTCACGGTGCTTCTTCAGTTCCACAGGAAGAAGTTGCAACAATCAACAAATACGGTGGTGCATTGAAAGATGCTATCGGTATTCCTGAAGAACAGTTGCGTAAAGCTGCAGCTTCTGCAGTTTGCAAAATCAATATCGACTCTGATAGCCGTTTGGCAATGACTGCTGCTATCCGTGAGGTATTCGCAACAACACCAGCTGAGTTCGACCCACGTAAATACTTAGGTCCTGCTCGCGACAACATGAAAAAACTGTACAAACACAAAATCGAAGCGGTTTTGGGTAGTGCAGGTAAAGCTGAGTAATTCGCTTTAGCATGATATGAAAAAGGCCTGTTCCGGTTGGGACAGGCCTTTTTTAGGTGTTACTTGTGCTCTTCTAAAAAAAATAAAAGGCATCCATTACGGATGCCTTTTATTTTTTCATTTGATTTCAATTTCTTCTTTCAAATCAATTTCGTTCTTTTCTTCATCGTAGAATCTGTACTGGAGCATAGCCAGTGATTGATCCGGGATAATTTGAAGACCGAAACTGTAATTGAGTTTCCATTTCAACTTCAGGGAGTATAGTCCCTGATTGATAAATGCTGCAACGAACGGGTGTACGTGCAAGGTGAATTTCTTCACTTTAAGTTTGTTAACCAGGTAATCTATTTTATCCGCAAGACGATCAGTGAATAAAATAGAAGGGGCGGTAGCTCCTTTTCCATAGCAGACAGGGCACTCTTCCGTAGTGTCGACATCCATAGCAGGACGCACACGCTGGCGAGTGATCTGCATCAATCCGAATTTACTTAATGGCAGGATATTGTGCTTAGCGCGATCCAGAATCATCAGCTCCCGCATCCTGTCGAATAGTTTCTGACGGTTTTCGGATTCCTGCATGTCAATGTAGTCAATTACAATGATGCCACCCATATCGCGTAGGCGTAGCTGGCGCGCAATTTCTTCAGCTGCGGCAAGATTTACCTCAAGGGCATTGTTCTCCTGGCCGGAAGTCGATTTAGAGCGATTACCGCTATTTACATCGATTACGTGAAGCGCCTCCGTATGTTCAATAATGAGGTAGGCTCCGCTTTTGAATGAAACTGTTTTGCCAAACGATGATTTAATCTGTTTCGTGATCGCGAAATTGTCATAGATAGGCAGGGCGCCGTTGTAAAGTTTAACAATATCCGCACGATCAGGAGCAATCAGGCTAACATAGCTTTTGATTTGCTGAAATGTATTTTCATCGTTTACCCAAATGTTTTGGAAGGAAGGATTAAAGATATCCCGTAATAAGGCAACTGTGCGACCTGTTTCTTCGAAGATAAGCGATGGAGTCTTGGCTTTCTGAAGTTTGGTTACACTGTTTTCCCAACATTGAACGAGTGTTTTTAGTTCATTGTCGAGCTCTGCCACCCTTTTCCCTTCGGCCGAAGTGCGAACAATCACACCGAAGTTCTTGGGTTTAATGCTTTGTAATAGTTGTTTTAATCTGGCTTTCTCCTCGTTTGATTTAATCTTTTGAGAGATAGATACTTTATCGGAGAAAGGAATTAATACGAGATAACGTCCTGCAAAAGAGATCTCCGCCGTCAGACGGGGTCCTTTCGATGAAATCGGTTCCTTCGTAATTTGTACTAAAACCTCCTGACCCACTTTAAGGATATTGGAGATGGTACCGTCTTTTTCAATGTCCGGCTGAATCGATGCTTTCGATATGCTCAAAAGATGTTTTCGGTCAGACAATTGTTGTTTTACAAACTTTGCTTCTGAATTGAACTGAGGGCCCAGATCCAGATAATGAAGAAAAGCGTCCTTTTCATAACCCACATCCACAAACGCAGCATTCAACCCGGGCATCAGTTTTTTAACTTTACCCAGATAGATGTCACCTACAGAGAAAGAGATATTACGTCCCTCTTTCTGTAACTCAACGAGCTTTTTATCCTCGAGAACGGCGATTGCTATCTCTTTCGGTTGTACGTCTACTACAAGTTCACTTGTCACTTTCGTTAAGTTATGCAGATTAGTAATTGGTTTAAAGCACAAAGAACAAACTTGATCTGTAAACATCCTAAGTTTGCTCTTTGTTGTTTCATTTTAGACTTTTCAGACGAAAAACTTAGTGTTTTTTATGTCTGTTTTTTCTTAGTCTTTTTTTACGCTTGTGCGTACTCATTTTGTGGCGTTTTCTTTTCTTTCCGCTTGGCATGGCGTATGCGTTTTAGTGATTAATACTATAAGATAATTTTATTTTACTTCTTGCATAAAAGTCTTTGCAGGCTTAAAGGCAGGGATATTGTGAGCAGGGATGATGATAGTCGTATTTTTAGAGATATTACGAGCTGTTTTCTGAGCTCTTTCTTTAACGATAAAGCTTCCGAACCCTCTTAAATATACATTCTCACCTTTTGCTAACGAAGCTTTCACGCAATTCATAAACTGTTCGATGCTCTCAAGAACAGTGGCCTTGTCAATACCAGAATTTTTGGAAATCTCGTTTACAATGTCTGCTTTTGTCATTTGTGTTAAGATTTATAGTGATTTATACTTATATTGTTTTAATTTTTTGGCGTGCAAATATATAGCTTTTATTTCTTTCAAAAAAATGAATAAGTGTCATTTTTGAAAAAAACTGTTATTCTGACAGATAGCTATTCGATCATCATCTGATCCGGACTATCTTTGTAGTCACGCCTTTGAGTTTAGAAATGCAAATATCGCAATATTTTTCGGTTTCGAAACTCATTTGCTATTCATTCTTAGTGAATTAACATTTTATTTCATGTCAGACTATCTTATCAGTACCCTGTTGTGTGAATGGTACGATTCATATAAAAGGGAGCTTCCGTGGCGACAAACCAGAGATCCATATTTGATCTGGATATCGGAAATTATCCTGCAACAGACTCGTGTTCAGCAGGGATTGGGTTATTATCTTCGGTTCGTCGAGCGTTTTCCGGATGTACAATCGCTTGCTCAGGCTCCTCTTGAAGAGGTGCTCAAGTACTGGCAGGGACTCGGATATTACAGCCGGGCGCGCAATCTGCATTCGGCGGCAAACCAGATACAGAGCCATTACGGGGGGGTATTTCCATCCGGTTATAATGATATATTAGCGTTGAAAGGGATTGGTACCTATACGGCCGCAGCCATTGCCTCCTTTGCTTATGATTTACCTTATGCCGTTCTTGACGGTAATGTATATCGCGTGCTTGCCCGTCTGTTCGGGCTGGAAACTCCAATCGATACGGCAATCGGGAAAAAAGAATTTCAATCATTGGCCGACTCTCTGATAGATCCTTTTCATGCAGCTAAACACAATCAGGCGATCATGGAGCTTGGCGCTCTTCAGTGTGTTCCGGTTTCTCCGGATTGTTCCCGGTGTCCGTTGAATCCATATTGCGTCGCTTTTGAAAATGGCTCCGTCGGCCGGTTGCCGGTGAAGCAGGGAAAGACAAAGGTACGGGATCGCTGGTTCTATTACTTTTATATAGAAGAAAACGGACATACCTGGATACATCAGCGTTCGGAAGGCGATATCTGGAGTCATTTATATGAATTCCCTCTGATTGAAACAGATTCCGAAAAAGATTTACACGCCGTATTGTCTTCGCCCGATTTTTTACAAATCACCTCCGGATTAACAGCCGATGTGTCTTCCCTGATGCATCGCAAACATATCTTGTCTCATCAGCGGATTCACGCTTTTTTCTTCCGGGTTCACTTAGATCAAAAACCTGCACCGGGTGGCTCTTTTATCCGAATTCCACAGGAGCGAATCGAAGATTATCCGGTTTCGCGTCTTACGCAACTCTGTCTGGAAAAAATAGAAGCAAGATTGTCGGAATAATTTGATAATTAATGGTTTGGTTTTGCTATATTTGATAATAAAACAATAATTTAAATATAAAATCAGAGAAACTATGTCTGTAAATAAGGTAATTCTTGTAGGTAACGTGGGTAAAGAACCGGAAATCCGTTATCTTGAAGGGGGAGTCGCAGTTGCTTCGTTCACACTTGCAACGACAGAACGCGGCTATAAGACTCAAAGTGGCGTACAAGTTCCCGATAGAACAGAGTGGCATAACATCATCGCATGGAGAGGGCTTGCCGAGATTGTCGAAAAATACGTACATAAAGGTACTCCGCTTTATATAGAGGGTAAAATACGTTCGCGTAGCTGGGATGATCAGAATGGAGTGAAACGATATATGACTGAGATTTATGCGGATAATCTGGAGTTGTTGGGCCGTCGTCCTGAAACGCAGGGGAATGTCGGTTATCCGGCTCAAACACCTGCATCAGCACAACCCGCTGCGCCTCAACAGAACTCCCAGCAGGCGTCTCCCATGAACGGAGCTCCCACGCCAAATAATACGGCAGACGACTTACCGTTTTAATCACAAATTTGTTATATTTGCAAAACAACGGTTTTGTTGTAAATTCAGAAGAGTCAGAATATTATACGATTCCGGCTCTTCTGTATTAAGATGTCTAACTAATACGCATTTCTTTGGACTCCGATTATTATTTATCTCAGATCTTTACCTCTATTCAGTGGCAGATTCCTTCTTTCAGTGCGTTTATAGCACTTTTACTTGCTGTCCTTCTTTTGGGTGCTTCCGGATTCATCTCAGCATCCGAAATCGCTTTTTTCTCTCTTTCCCCGGTCGACCGCAATCGGATATATGATCAGGAACACCCCTCTGATACAATTATCGACTCCTTGCTGAGCCGTTCTCAATTTTTGCTTGCAACCATTCTGATTGCCAATAATTTTGTAAACGTGTCTGTCGTGATTCTGGTCAATTTCTTCATGAATTCGCTTTTTGTAGATCAGTCTCCTCTGTTCTCATTCCTGGTTCAAACCGTTGTACTGACATTTCTGTTGCTTCTTTTCGGCGAAATCATGCCAAAGATTTATGCATCCTATAATGCGCTGAAATTCGCCCGGATATCGGCCGGCACTTTGCGCTTTTTAGAGAAGATATTTTATCCCCTTGCCTCCCTTTTGGTTATTGTGACCGGAGTGATTAATAAAAGAATCAGTAAGCGAAACCGGAACGTCTCGATGGACGATCTTTCGCAGGCGCTCGAATTGACTTCGCATGAGATTAAAGAAGAAAAATCGATGCTTGAAGAGATTATCAAGTTCGGCGATAAGGCTGCGCTTGAGGTGATGACCTCGCGTGTTGAGATGACTTCTATCGAAATAACCTCCGATTTCGAACAGGTGATGAAACTGGTCGTAGAAACCAATTATTCCCGTATTCCCGTCTTTGAAAATACTGAAGATCATATAAAAGGGATTCTATACATAAAAGATTTGCTTCCATATCTGAATCAACCGGTGTCATTTAACTGGCAGGCTTTGATTCGTCCGGCCTATTATGTGCCGGAGACAAAAAAAATAGATGATCTTCTGGAGGATTTCAAATCGAAAAAAATACACATGGCCATTGTCGTAGATGAATTCGGAGGGACTTCCGGCCTGATTACGCTGGAGGATGTGCTCGAAGAGATTATCGGAGAGATCAGTGACGAATATGATGAAGACGAAATCACCTTCCAGAAGCTCAACGATACGACCTGGAATTTCGAAGGTAAAACACAATTAAACGATTTATATAAAATTACAGGACTCGACAACTCCGATTTCGGAGATGAAGCTGAAGACTGCGAAACATTGGCCGGTTTGATTCTTGAAATCAAAGGTGAGTTTCCTGTTCTAAATGAAACGATCGATTACAAGCGTTTCCGTTTTACCGTTTTGGGTGTTGACCGTCGCCGCATCCAAAAAGTGAAGTTTACCATTCTTTCTCCCCCGGAGGAGGAGCAAGACAACGATTGATTCATGCCTCTATCTGACTTTAGACAAGATAAACACACCCGGCTTGGTATCTGGCAAATTACAGAAACTGAATCGCAGTTATGGGATGAGCTGGGCCGCCCGGAAATCTATCAAAAGGAACTCGATACTTTCGTTTCTCAAAAACGGCGTGTCGAGTTTCTTGCCGTCCGCAGACTTTTGCTTGAAATGACGGGAGAGTGTTTGTCTGTCGCTTATGAACCGGACGGACGTCCCTATCTGCCCAACACGACCGTTCGCCTGAGTATCACACATACACAAGGATACGCAGCTGTACTTCTTTCGTCACAATGCGATGTTGCCATCGATATAGAAAAGCGAAGCGAAAAAGTATTGCGTTTGAAAGAAAAGTTCCTCAATCAACAAGAACTGGATGCTGTCGATCCGATTGATCCGTTGTCTTATACGTTGATCTGCTGGTCTGCCAAGGAGTCAATGTTCAAAATAATTCCGGAAAATGAAATCGATTTTAAGTCTCATTTATTGTTATCCCCTTTCCGGGTTTCCGAAACAGGTTCTTTTTCAGGTAAGGAATGTCGTACATCTCAGTCGCTAACTTATCATATTTTTTTCGAAAGCAGAGCTTCTTATGTATTGACCTGGATTATCGGTTCATCTTAATCTAAAGTTTATTAAACAGCTCTTTTGTTTTTTTTATTACGATTGTGCGAACGCATCCCCCGACTACGTGTTATTATGTTAAAGTGAGGAAAGTTAATTTCTTTACGAGAATCTATCTGATTAACACTTCCGGTCATGAACGATAATTATAAAAAATTCATAGAATACCTTCAGGCGAATGAGATAAAGTTTGAAAACAACGAAGCCGCCAAACTCGTTCGTTTCGGATACAATATCGATATGGGAACCATCGAGATCGTCGTAGATTTTGAAAATGATAAACGAATCGGTTTTTTCAGCTTCCTGAATATAAACGTAACCGAAGCCAGAAAAGCAGAGGCGCTGGAACTGATAAATTCGTTCAACGAATCGCTCAATTACGGATGCATCATTGTTTCCCAGTCAAACCAGCTGGTGTATAAGATCATGTATACGACATTCGATAATTTGCTCAAAGATGAACAATGGGCGGAGATCATATTTCGTTTGTGGAGTATTTCAAGAGATATTTACCCGCTCTTCGGTCGTCTGATCTTTACCAATGAAGGAGCTGTTCCTCTTTTTAATGAATTTCTGCGGTCAAAAGAAAAGTTACAGGGCATTGATCATCATCTCGCTCCAACCGAAGGAGAAGATAAAAAGACCCCCGGCAATGTTACCATCTGGAAAGATTTTCGCGATTGGTATATGCAGAACTGATCTATTCCCTTTCTTTTATGGCTTCTACGATATCCAGTTCCCTGAATGCTCTCCAGTGTTCAGGGAATTTTGCATTCAGATGCATCCTTTCTCCACTGTGAGGATGGATGAATGACATTGTGCAAGCGTGTAAAAACAAGGGTTCGATGTGGAGCGTGTTTTTGAAAACGCCGTTATGTTTTCCATCTCCATGTACCCGGTCGTTGATAATATAATGACGAAGATGGGCAAGGTGCTGACGAATCTGATGCCAGCGCCCGGTTTTCGGAAAACAAGAGATAATCGAATATCTGGAAGTGGGGAAATTGCCGATCGGACGGTGAAGGGTAAACCGCTCAATCGGAACGAAGCGGGTTTGTGCCTCCTGAAGATTGCCCCGGTCATTTTTAACCGGATGCTGCAGATCGATGGTTTCCGTAAACCATCCCCTGACGAGTGCCTGATATTCTTTGGTCACTTCACCCGAAACAAGCATTTCACTTAGTTTACGGGCCATCTCCGGATTGAATGCGAACAACAATACGCCGGATGTCGGTCTGTCCAGCCGGTGTACCGGATAAAGGTGCTTCCCGGTTTGTTCGCGCAATAACTGTAAAACAAAAACAGATTCTTCTTCCGCAATGCGTGTGCGGTGTACCAACATTCCTCCCGGCTTATTGATCGCGATGAGTTGTTCGTCTTGGAAAAGGATTTCGAAATTCATATTTCAAAGATAATTAAATCCTCCGATTTGCTTATCTCCAATAGTTTCGGGTGAAATGCTTTCGGTTAAACTTCGTGATCCATTTGTAATGTTTTGATTCATAGATGAAACCAAAATTGTTCTTTGTGTTAGTTAAAAATAAAACTATTTCAAATATATTTTGTTTTATACCTACTTTACTAATTAAAATATTAAATTATGAAAAAGATTCTATTTCTATTTTCAGCGATTATTTCCGTATTGATCTTTTATTCATGTTCTGATGAAGAGCGGGCTACTAAAGTTGATGGTTCGGCTGTGCGTTTGAAAGCATTTTTTGAATCGGCTCCTCTGACTCGTATCGGGAATGCGTGGAGTGGGACTGAACATATCGGTTTGTTTATGATTGAAGCCGATCAGTTTGTCCCGGTAGATGGAATCGAGAACAAGGAATATCGAGTTTCGGCCGGCGACGGGAATTTACTCACTCCCGTAGAAGAAGAGGTATTCTATCCCAAAGACGGGCGTTCTGTACGTTTTGTAGCTTATTATCCATATCGGAGTGATTTGATCTCCGCTGTTTATCCGGTTGATTTGACGGATGATACTGTTGCGGATCATGACTTGCTGTATGCGAAAAACGATGAAAGTTATAACCGGGATCAGGCTGAGGCCGTATCCCTGCGATTCGTCCATCAAATGGTGAAACTGATACTGAATATTCAGGTCGAACGGGATCAGCAGGTCGAACCGGTTGTTGACTGGAGCGCTTCCGTTCACCGTTATACAAAGGCCAGCTTCAACCTGGCTACCGGTGAGCTTTCTGCAGGAACTGATTCGTTGGGAATAGCATTGCCGGTAAAAGATGGCACCGGGGCAATGATCATTCTTCCCGGGTCACACGGAAAAATCGTCATTGTTCATGAGGAGAAAGCCTATGAATGGAATACCGAAGGGATAGATTTTAAAAGCGGTACGCAATATACCTATAAAATAACGCTAAAACCGACGGATATCGGTGTTATCGATCCGGTTCAGGTGCAGCTCGTTTCTTCGATCCAGGATTGGGATAAAATAAATGAAGAGATAACTTTACCCGAAACCGAAGAAGAAAAAAAGCCGACAGAGAATCCGGATGAGGAAACGGGAGGCGAAGTAACTCCGGTTTATGAAAGTAATGTTGATCTGGCAACTGTGACTGCTGTATCATCAACGTCTGTTTATCAGGAAGAAGTTGTGATTGAAAATAATAACTACCCGGCATTGAAATTAGGCTCTACAGGTAAATTAGGTAAAACATCCCAGATAAAACTGGGTAACGGTAAAACACAACTGAGGTTTTATGCTTTTGCCTGGAATGGACAGAAAAGCAAGCTGAAGATTTCGATAAGCTCCGGAGCAACATTCGATGGCAAATCTTATCAAACATTAGATCTTCAAGGTAATTCAGGAATGAATGGCATCAGTCCGTATAAGATTCAGTCTCCTCAAACCGGATTCTACGAATATTCTCTCACCGGAGTGACTGATACTACAACAATCACATTGGAAACGCTTGGTACTACCGGTTTCGATAACAGAGCCGTTATTTTCGGCATCAATGTCGAGTAATCAAACATAACCTGCATCCGGATTGTTAAGAAGTTGAACCAATCCGAAGAAATTGCCATTGTAACTCCTGTTC
>JBOFCW010000194.1:0-4642 GCA_051646395.1 Bacteroidales bacterium | reverse complement strand
TGATTTTGTTTGTTTATGCGTTGGGATTGCAGGTAGGACCCTCCTTCTTCGCCTCTTTTTTCAAAGGTGGGATCAAGCTAAACGGTCTTGCCATGGCTGTTGTGGGATTGGGTACTGCGATGATGCTTGCATTTTATTTTCTGACGGATATTTCTTTACCTGAGATGACAGGTATATTTTGTGGTGCTATCACGAATACCCCTGCTCTGGGGGCTGCTCAACAGACTTTAAAACAAATTGCACAAGACAGTACACTTGCCCAGCCTGACCTGGCGTTGGGTTGTGCGGTTACCTATCCTCTGGGTGTAGTGGGTGTGATTCTTGGTCTTATCTTTTTGAGACGATTCGCCTCTAATGAATTGCCCGCTTCTGCAGATGAAAATAAAAGTTCGAAAACCTATATTGCCGGTTTTCAGATTATCAATCCGGCTATTTATGATAAAACTGTACGCGAAGTAGCATCCTTTATTCCGAATAAATTTGTGATTTCCCGTGTCTGGAAAGACGGGAAGGTGATTATTCCGACTTCAGAAACCATTCTTACTCCGAATGAGAGAATTTTGGTAATTACAACAGAAGGGGATGTCAGAGCGCTTACTGCTCTTTTCGGAGAGCAGGTAAGTGATGATTGGAATAAGGAGGATATCGACTGGAATGCGCTCGATAGTCAATTGATTTCTCAACGTATATTGGTAACGCAATCGGAATTCAACGGAAAGAAAATTTCTCAACTCCGATTGAGAAATAAATACGGAGTCAATATCACCCGGGTTTTTCGTTCGGGGATGAATTTGCTCGCAACGCCAGAGTTAACGCTTCAGTTGGGAGACCGTCTGAATGTTGTGGGAGAGAAAAGCTCGATTCAGGAAGTTGAAAAATTGTTGGGGAACCGGATGAAGCGTCTTCATGAACCCAATCTGGTGGCAATTTTTATCGGGATTACACTGGGTTTAATATTGGGGTCGATCCCTTTTTCTGTACCGGGTATCTCACTACCGGTTAAACTGGGGCTTGCCGGGGGACCGATTGTAATCGGAATTCTAATGGGAGCATTCGGGCCACGGTTTCATATCGTTACTTATACGACGCAAAGTGCCAATCTGATGCTTCGGGGATATGGAATCAGCATGTATCTGGCATGTCTGGGACTGGATGCCGGTGCTCATTTTTTTGAAACTGTTTTTCGTACAGAAGGACTTATTTGGGTTTTGATCGGTTTTGTGTTGACAGTGGTACCGGTTATATTGGTCGGTTTTTATGCTATTAAGATTAATAAGATCGATTATCCGACCGTTAGCGGAATGTTATGCGGAAGCATGGCTAACCCGATGGCTCTCAATTATGCCAACTCTCAGGTAGAGGGGGATCAGCCATCTGTATCTTATGCTACGGTCTATCCGTTATGTATGTTTGCACGTGTGATTATCGCTCAACTAATTTTGCTGATATTTATGTGATTTATAAGAAAAACGCTTATTCGGGATTGAAATTCCACCGGATAAGCGTTTTTTATATTTTCAAAATATAGAGCATCGAATCAATACTTACTGCATTCATTTTCTTGTTCATGAAGGTCTGCAACGGCAGATTCTTCCATCGAATAATTATATTCCTGTATAAAATCAAGAACTTCAGTCAAACCGTTTGAAAACTTATCGAAATCTTCTTTGTAAAGAAATATTTTGTGTTTCTGATATTGTACGGTTCTCTCTTCCTGAAAGCCATTAACCACTTTTTTACTTTCTGTGATAGCCAGGAAAGGTTCTCCATTTCTGCTTCTTTTTACATCCAGGTAGTAGATTCTTTTTCCTGCTTTGATCGCTTTCGAAAAGATAATGTCATTCTCTTTTCTTTCGGCAAGCTCATTTCTGTTATTATCTTCCATGTTGTTTAAGTATTGATGTCAAATAATTTAGCCATTTTTTAATCTCTATTCAAATATGTAAAAAATAAATTAATTAGCAAGCGTAAAAAGCTATTATTTATTAAAAATAGGCAAAAAAATTATATGCCTGAATATTTTGTGATAAAAAAGGGAATATTCTTTCAAAAAACAATGGAAATGGAGTACCTTTGCAACCTAAATATAAAAGTAGTTCATTTAAACGATGGTAAACAGAATTTTGATTCGAATAAAAGTTGTACAGATTGTATATTCTTTTCTTAAAGGTGATAAGGATATGAGTACAGCTGAGAAAGAGTTGTTTTTTTCTCTAGAGAAAGCGTATGATTTATATCATTACTTGCTAGTGTTGATGATTGAGTTGACGGATTTGCAGAAAAAGCGTTTGGAAACAGCGAAAGCGAAATACATGCCGACTCATGAAGAATTGAATCCCAATACCCGTTTTATTGACAACCGTTTTATTCTTGCCCTGCGCAATACTCCCCAATTAGAAGACTACGTCGCTCAGCAAAAATTGTCGTGGGTGAATGAGCCTGATTTTCTTCGTATTTTATTAGATCAAATTCTGGCATCTGATGCTTATCGCAATTATATGGATTCGAAAGAGAGCTCGTATGAGGCTGACCGCGAATTCTGGCGTAATGTTTTCAAAAATATTATCTGTGTGAACGAATTGATGGGTGAGATTCTGGAAGATCAGAGTCTTTACTGGAATGACGATATGGAAGTGATCGGGACGTTCGCATTGAAGACTATCAAAAAATTTGAGGAACATTCTCAAACTAATCAGCTTCTTCCGATGTTTAAGGATGAGGAGGATCGTGAATTCGCCCGTACCTTGTTCCGTAAATCACTTTTGGATGCGAGTCGTTTCCGTGAGATGATCGAAGAAAATACCAAGAATTGGGATATCGATCGATTGGCTTTCATGGATATTGTTATTATGATCGTGGCTTTGGCCGAGATTACTAATTTCCCGTCTATTCCGGTTAAAGTATCGTTGAATGAGTATATCGAGATTGCAAAAAGCTACAGTACGCCACGCAGCGGTAAGTTTATCAATGGTATTCTTGATGGAATCGTGAACCGTCTAAAAAAAGAGGGTCAGATAAGAAAGGATTAAGGTATTTTTGTTACATTTGTAGAAAGCGAACATTCGCAAATCAATAAAGTATTAAAATATTAAATCTTGTGTTTATGAATTTATTAAACATTCTTCTGCAGGCTGGCGGTAGTGCTAATGGAGGTGTGATGAATATTGTTTTCATCGTAGCGATCGTTGCCATTTTCTATTTTTTCATGATTCGTCCGCAGTCGAAACGTCAGAAAGAGATTAAAAAATTCCGTGAAGGATTGAAAACGGGAGATCAGGTGATTACAGCCGGAGGTATTTACGGGAAAATCAAAGAAGTTAAGGATGATTCAATTATCCTGACTATTGCAGACGGAGTATCTATCCGTATCTCTAAGGATTCTGTTTATCAAAGTGTTGCTGATACAAACCAGCAAGCAAAATAAAAAATAACACAAGCGTCTGATGCAGAATAAAGAATATTTATTTGCTACATTCAGATATCTCTATAAGAAGGTCAAAAACTTTTTGAGCAAAGCTCAGAGCAAAGAGTTATTGACCTTCTTGTTCTTTTTATGCCTTTCATTTTTATTCTGGATCCTGCAGTCGATGAATGAAGAGTCTGAAGCTGTTTACAGAATTCCTGTTCGCTACAGGAATGTGCCCGAGGATATTGTGTTTACTCAATCTCCACCAGAGCAACTTACTTTTCGATTACGGGATAAGGGTATTATTTTGCTTAACTATTCGTTTAATAAAAGATTCCTGCCGATTGAAATTGATGTAAGGCCTTATCTGATGAGCAATAAGGGTGATATCCGTATCACCGAACAGCAGTTACATGCTATATTGAAGAAGCAGCTTAATCCGACATCTTCATTGCTTTCAATCGCACCCGATACGTTGAGCATCTATTATTGTAAACAGGGGGAGAAGATGGTGCCGGTACATTTTCAGGGAATGCTCACGGCTGGTTCTCAGTTTCAAATCGGATCGGATATTCGGATTAATCCCGATTCCGTGAAGGTGTTTGCCGCAAGTACGATTCTTGATACGTTGAAATCTGTTTCTACCCAATACATTCAATTAATCGATCTGTCGGATACGATTGTCCGGAAGGTGAATCTGATTCCGATACACCAGGCAAAAATTGTTCCAGTAGCGGTACAGGTGACAGTGCCGGTTGAGGAGTATACAGAAAAAGTGATGATGATACCGCTTTCGGTAAACAATGTTCCTGATTCGCTCATGCTGCGTACTTTTCCATCGATGATTCAGTTGTCTTGTTTTGTCGTTTTGCGTGATTTCAAGGATGTTACCCCTGAGTCTTTCGAGGTGGCGGTAGATTACAATGATTTGCGTAGTGAGGATACACGTTTGCCTGTTGAAATTATAGCCGCGCCGGATAATGTAACCAACGTAAGGTGTAAGCCGGATAGTGTGGAATTCATAATCGAGGTGAAAGAAAAATGAAACAGCCATATTCACCTACTGTTGATATACCTAACAAAAGTTATATAAATGAACTAATACAGATGTCTGAAAAGGAGATATGACAATAAAAATAGGAATTACCGGTGGGATTGGAAGTGGCAAATCCGTGATTTGTGATTTGCTGCGTGTCATGGGATATCCGGTTTTTGATACGGATCGGGAAGCCAAAT
>JBOFCW010000191.1:0-3318 GCA_051646395.1 Bacteroidales bacterium | reverse complement strand
TCAATTTTCAATATTCCGGGAATATCGTCGATTGCCAAGACCATTGTTGCGGTACCTGTTTTTGCATTACTGGTTGTCTTAAGCGTCGTGATTTCGTTCAAAGCCTTCCACGAGATTGCTGCGGTTCCATTATTCGAGATTGAATAAAACTGACTTTGCGATTCTAGTTTAAGGGGAAGAGAATGTGTAAATTGCGCGGTAGCTTCTGAAATAAAAAAGCCTGTAGAGGCGAATATACAGGCCGAACATAGGATTTTTTTCATGTTATCTAAATTCATTTTTGTGTAAAAATAAAGCGGACAAAAAGAGGACTTGTCTTCTTTTTGTCCGCTTGTTATTTTTTAGTTACGTACAATTTTACGCGTGATGATACCCTTATCGGTAACAAGGTGGATCAGATAAATACCATTGGAGATATTGTCAAGAGGCACTTTGTTGTTTTGAGCCTGAATCGTAGAGATTAAAGTTCCGGTCAGAGCATAAACAGAGCATTTTGACAGATTCGCTCCAGAAACGATCAATTCATCTCCCATTACGATTGCTTCCACTGTTGCATCGTTTGCAGAGCTGATACCTGTTGTCGGATCTTTAACTCCATTTTTGTAGTTTACGACAATCGGAGTTTCCATCCCACTTTCGCTGTTAGTCCAGATAACGCGAATATCTAGGTTAGCGTTTGTCGAATTCATTTTTCCTCCCGTTAGTTTAATGGGTAGGTATCCCAGTTCCGGATGGGTCATTTCATTCTCGGGTGCTGAAACATTTCCGGCCGCATCTACCGTGACATCGGTCATTTCGATATCTCCTACCAGGATTTCTTGCCCGCCTACTTCAATAGAGAAGTCTTTCAGGGTTAGTTTGATTTTGTTGTTTTCTTGTAAAGAGGTATAAACTTTTACATTTTCTTTTGATCCGACAGGTATAAGTGTACCGAAATCAAAGAATACATCTAAATTACCGGTATAACTGCCGATAATATCAGTTGAAGTAACTTGAGCGTTTGTTCCCATTGCAAGGCATATCAGGAAAGACGCCAAAAATAGTAGACGTTTTTTCATAATCAGAATTTTTTATTGGGTTGATATTAATTGAGAGACAACATCTGTCTCAATACTTAAAAACGATAAGCGAATCCGAGATTTGCATAAATCGGATACATATTGAATGTGATGGTTTCAAAGTTGCTTTTAAAAACCGGAATGAAGCCCCATGTAAGATCGGCGTAAAAATACAGGTGTTTGTAGGCTCTCCAGGAAGCCCCTACTTCTGCACCACACTGAAAGCTTCTCAATTCGTTGGAGAAATCATAACTTGCCTGTGTGTTTTTATCAAAGATCACTTTATCACCGGTAGGGTCATTTTCTCTTAGGTAGCCCTCGTATACATGACCCGAAAAGTGTCCTTTTATCTGATAAGATAAGAAACCACCCCCTTTTACTTCCCAGCGGGGAGATAATTTGTATATGGCTAATATCGGAAAGGTCAGATAGGAATTGCTGACTTCTGTCGTTACGTTCCCCGTCCAGAAGCCCTCCATTTTTCCTCCATCGTCAGCAACCATTTTCATTTTATAGTTCTTGACGGTAGCATCGGTTTTCATCCCTTTGTTTTCCAGTCGGACTCCGACAAGCAAACCTTTCTTCTCGTTAAACCACTTTACGATATCCGCTTCTACGGAAATCTGTAAGGTTGGGTCGTATTTGTTGATGTTTCTGATTTCGGCAGGCAGAGGTACCGGCGAAATACCACCAACATTGAAGCCTGCTTTCAGGCGATATTCCAGACCATGTAAGTAAGACCACTTTAAACCTTTTGTTTCTGCATTATCACTTGCCGAAAGGGTAGTGATTTTAAATAAAGACACAAGATAAAATGTGATGAGAATATATTTTTTCATTTTCAATGCTTTCAATTACAGATTAATTCTATTTCATCGATGATCAATTCGCTTCCGACCGCTCCTTCGAAAAAGGCTCCGTCTTTGCTCGAGGTGAAAACCAGTGCCAGTTTGTATTTTAATTGAGCTAATTTTTGAGCGTCGATTTGTTTGCGGTACTCGAACGGAAGCATGAATTTTTTGAACTCATCGGTTGGTGTTCCTTCATCTATTCTGGCTAAGGCCACGATGTTTTCATGCGTCAACACGTTGTCTCCGGTCAGAAATGGAGTTTCTTCTGTTGATTCGTATAACACACCATAAATATCACATTCGTCGATACGGCCCTCTACCGGTTTTTTATCTTTATCTGTGAATGTTGCTCCCGGTTTATATTTGTACCATCCTTTCAGCGCGAAAGGTACTTTTTTGAAAGGTCGTCCGAAACAAGTGGCTTTCAAGGGTTGTGACGTTGCATTCGAGACGTCAAAGTTGCCGATGAACAGATTTCCCGCAGCCAACGGCATTTTAACCATGTTACCGAAAAAGCCGGTATCACACGTTTTCAGCTTGACCGCACTTCCGATATATCCGTTTTCTTCAGGTACAGTCGGATATGCATAATGGTCTTTTGCCATTCCCGTCATCCGGTATCCCAGATTCGCTGTTTCCCAAACAAACGTGTAACCTAAATCTTTGTCTTCCTGAATGAACTCATAAAAATGAGACAGTCTGATATTTTTATCAAAACTATGATAAGTCGGGATTTCAGGTGGCACGATCTTGATCGTATAGGTCTTGTTCCAGTTACCATCCTGAGAATAAACGGTGTAGGTGCGTTCTTCCGGTTTGGAGAAATCGCGTACGGTACCGCTTTCCGGAACAACTTTAGCCCCTTCGGTAACTGTAAGAACGGGAGCCAGCGTTTCGATGTCTTTGCTAATTGCTAAAGAGTCGGTCGCAATGATTACGATTTCATTGTTGTTGATGGTCGGTTGATCGACCAGATATCTGTTGTCTAATGAGAATGAGACAATATCACATTCTGCATTCAACGGTTCCTCCAGAATACACGAAGTAAAAGCGAATCCTAATAAAAGTACGGGATAAGTAAATCCTTTCAAATTCATAGGTGATTGATTAAATTAGAACTTAGCGTTGTTGTCTGTGATGAATTTTTTTGCAACAAAACGCTCCAAAGTTAATTAAAATGTTTAAAAACATATCTTTTTATTTGCGTAATCAACTAAAAGAATCTTTTTATCAATGAAATAGAGACGTTTTTAAATAACAAAACAGAAACTTCGCAGCTTGAAATTTCTGTTTTGCTATTATTCGGCATAATTATATAATCCGCTGATATGTTGTTTATTCGTCGTCCTTGTCGTCGAAACCGAACTCGAAATCAAAGTCGTCGAGGTATTCCGGTTGAGTGAAATCTT
>JBOFCW010000178.1:0-2634 GCA_051646395.1 Bacteroidales bacterium | reverse complement strand
ACATGATTACAAATAGTAGTCATGCGGTGACATTCAACATATTATTAAATTTATTACAGCAATTAAACAAATGAAAGTAGCAATTGTTGGTGCCAGTGGCGCAGTTGGACAGGAATTTCTTCGCGTGCTAGAGGAAAGAAATTTCCCAATTGATGAACTTCTTCTTTTTGGATCTGCTCGTAGCGCAGGTTCTGTGTACAATTTCCGTGGTCAGGATATCGTGGTGAAAGAGTTAAAACACAATGATGATTTTAAGGGAGTGAATATCGCCTTTACGTCGGCCGGTGCAGGTACATCGAAGGAGTTTGCTGATACAATTACAAAACATGGTGCTGTAATGATCGATAACTCGAGTGCTTTCCGTATGGAAGATGACATTCCGTTGGTTGTTCCTGAAGTGAACGGTGCCGATGCAAAAGATCGTCCGCGTAACATCATCGCAAATCCGAACTGTACGACGATCCAGATGGTGGTTGCATTGAAACCGATCGAGGAATTGTCTCACATCAAAACCGTTCATGTTTCCACATACCAGGCTGCCAGTGGCGCTGGTGCAGCTGCGATGGACGAATTGGTAATGCAGTATGAGCAAATCATCCGCAAAGAGGAGCCTACAGTTGAGAAGTTCGCTTATCAGCTTGCTTATAATGTGATCCCTCAGGTAGACGTGTTTATGGACAACTGTTATACCAAAGAAGAGATGAAGATGTTCCACGAGACGCGCAAAATCATGCATTCTGATATCAAGGTGAGTGCAACTTGTGTACGTGTTCCGGTAATGCGTGCTCACTCTGAATCCGTATGGTTGGAAACAGAGCAGCCGATCTCTCTTGAACAGGCGCGTGAGGCTTTTGCCAACGCGGAAGGTGTAATCCTGATGGATGAACCGGCAACAAAAAAATACCCGATGCCATTGGATATCGCTGGTGAAGATCCTGTTTACGTAGGTCGTATCCGCAAAGATCTTTGCAACGACAACGGTTTGACTTTTTGGTGTGTAAGCGACCAGATTAAAAAAGGCGCTGCACTCAACGCGGTTCAGATTGCTGAATATCTGATCAAAGAGAATGCTCTTTAAGAAAAAAATAAATAACATTGCAGAGGCATCCCGAAAAGGATGCCTCTGTTCGTTTGAATAAAATAATTGATATGCAGATGAGATATCCCACAGCACTACAGCCCGGAGATCGGGTATGCATTCTTTCTCCTGCCGGAAAAATTGATGAAGAGTTGGTGATTCTGGCCGCAAAAACGCTTACTGACTGGGGCCTTAAGCCGGTTATCGCACCTCATGCGGCAGATGGTTTTGGTCGTTTTGCTTCTCCGAAGGAAAATCGTTTGGATGATTTTCGAAATGCGTTGCTTGATCCGTCAATCAAAGCTATTTTCTGTTCGCGTGGAGGCTATGGTGCCATCCATTTGCTCGGTGATATTCCTCTCGAAATGATCCGGGAAAATGCAAAGTGGTTGATCGGGTATAGTGATATTACGTTATTACATGCGTTGTTTACAAAAGCAGGGGTCGTCTCTTTGCATGCTCCGATGGTCAAACAGCTGGCCGAATCGCCTCACGATCAGGTCACGAATATGATTCGTGAAATCGTATTCGGCGGTATTCCCCGTTATCAGTTAGAATCTCACCCTTTGAATAAAGAAGGTCTGGTCACCGGAAAAGTGGTAGGCGGCAATCTTGCCGTTATTGCAGGACTCCGGGGAACTTTCTATGATTTCGATTATACGGATGCGATCCTGTTTATCGAGGATATCGGCGAATCGCCTTATAAGATCGACCGGATGCTCTATAATCTGAAGCTGGGCGGAGTTTTCGACCGCATTGCCGGATTAATTGTCGGGCAGTTCAGTGATTGTCCGGAAGATCCTGAGATGAAGACGACCATCTATGAAAACATACGTCATATCACGCAACGCTATGACTTCCCGGTTTGTTTCGGATTTCCCTGCGGACATGTGGATCTGAATGTACCCCTTCCGGAAGGAAGATATGCAACCTTACATGTTGATACGAATCAGGTTACCTTGCGATATGTTGAATAATATGATTAATTTTGGAAACTGTAAAAACCAAACTTTATACAAATGAGATTCCAAACCATGTTGCTTTATCCTTTTATCGGTTTTCTGATGGCATGTAATGGCAATGCTGCGAAAAATCAGGCCGGATCAGAAAATACAATTCAGCCTCAAATGAAAATTCAGACTCCTGTTTTCGATTCGGATTCTGCTTATCATTATGTTGCGCAGCAAATGGCCTTTGGTAATCGCATTCCCAATACGGAGGCGCACAGGCAAACAGGAGAATGGCTTGCCTCTGAACTAAGCAGGCACGGAGCCGAAGTAATCGTACAGGATGCTCCTGTAAAAGCATTCGATAACTCGACTCTCCGGGCGCAGAATATCATCGGTCAGTTCAATCCCGATGCGAAAGACCGCATTCTTTTGTTGGCCCATTGGGATACCCGTCCTTTTGCCGATTATGACCCGAATCCGGACAACCACAAAAAACCGGTGCCCGGTGCCAATGATGGTGCAAGCGGTGTGGGCGTATTGCTCGAGATAGCCCGTTTACTGGGAAAAGAGAACCCCGGGAAAGGTGTGGATATCATGTTTGTGGAT
>JBOFCW010000152.1:0-8089 GCA_051646395.1 Bacteroidales bacterium | reverse complement strand
AATGCCGCGGCTACGCTTGATGTTTCACTCTACGAAATGACCGTCGGGTGTGGTATCGATATACTTAGTTTCGGAGGAACCAAAAACGGAATGATGATGGGAGAATGTGTCGTAATCCTGAATCCGATACTGCAACCGGAGGCTCGATTCGTACGCAAACAAACCACGCAACTTGCATCCAAAATGCGCTACCTGGCCTGCCAGTTTTCGGCCTATTTCGAAAATGATTTATGGCTTGCCAATGCCCGGCATGCCAACCGGATGGCAAAAATACTTAACGACAGTCTTTCGGAGTATCCGCAAATCCGCTTTACCCAGCCTGTCGAATCAAATGTGATGTTTTTGGAGATCCCGAAAAATTGGGCTGACGAACTATTGAAAGAATACTTTTTTTATTTCTGGAATGAGAAGCAGGGGGAGATCCGTCTGGTAACGTCATTCGATACGAATGAAGCAGACGTGGCCCAATTCATCGATCGCATCGCTGAATTGGCGAAAAAGGAGAGCTAAGTAAAAAGCTCCTTTTTCAGGACGAAAAAAATAAAACTATTTAAGGGGTTAAACAGCTATCTGAAAATAGATTAAATCAAAAGAAGGTTTTTCGGTTAAGTAAACACATTGGCGTATCTTCACTCAATAAACGTATAAATAAGAATTTTTCTGTTTGCTTAATTGATATGCTGCTAAAGAAGTTACCGTTTTGTTTTTTTCTGACATGGATTCCCTTATCGACGTTATTTGCCCGGGAAGTAAAGCGTGAGAACGTGACAATCCTACCAGAAGTCTTTTTCAAGGATGACCGTTTTTCCTATTATGAGGATAAGGTGTATCTGGATTTTATACTCGGACTCCCAACCGGAACCACCGGCATGACCCCGGTTTTGCTGAGCGGACAAACCACGCAGGACAAGGCGTTTTTTCTCATGCTCGATGCAGATATGGCTTCGGGTGAGTTATGCCTGTTTTTGGGCAAAGAGATGCAGATGCAAAAAGCGGTGCTTTATGCAGACAGCACCATGCTGAGTAAAAGAGCCCTTCCTGTATCGTTGGTTTTGGATATGAAAAAAGACCGGATGTTATGCAGCTTCACTCCCGGCGACACGGTTGTTTTCCAACCGGTGGGTCTTTCTGTGACAGACCGGTATAAATTTAAATTTCATCTACCGGTTTCGAAACAAGCACAATCGGCTTATCCCCGCGATGAGATGCGAGCGGAGCAGTTGCGGATTGCGGCATATCCCGAAACAGAAAAAAACAGCTCCTTTTACTGGTATGTGCTTATCGTATTGGTCGATGTTGCCGTTTTTATCCTGATGTATTGTCGCCACCGGAAAAAACGCAAACTGAAAACAGAGGGCTTTGATGTACCTCTGGTTCCTGCTCCCGCCGTAAGTCGGCCGAACCTGCCGCATCAGGGGGCGATTTACCTTTTCGGAGGGATGCGCATTTATAATAAGCAGGGGGAAGATATATCCAAACGTTTCTCTCCGATCCTGAAGGAACTCCTTTCATTACTTATCGTTCATTCGGATAAAAAAGGAATATCGGCCGAAAAGATGAAGTCTTATCTCTGGCAAGACAAGACCGTGGCCAGTGCGCGCAACAACCGTGCGGTAAATCTGGGTAAACTGCGAAACCTGCTCTCTGAGGTGGGTAATTTCGAGATCAAAGGAGACGACGGTTATTGGCGTATCGACAGCGATGATGTGTTTATCGATTATCTTACCTGCCGGGCTGTGATGAAAAAACCGGGTGTGGCCTCCCGTTCGGAAATAGAACTTTTATGCGCACTGACCCGCGAAGGCAACCTCCTCCCCGAACAGGAATATGAATGGCTCGATGCGCTCCGGGGTACCGTTTCGGACGATTTGTTTGATAAGTTTATCGCTTTTGCCGATTCGCTCGACGAGAAGGAATCTGCCGAAACAACAATCAGTATAGCCGATGTCATGTTCAATTTCGAGAGTATCAACGAACAGGCTCTTGCCCTGAAATGCAGAGCATATTATAAAACCGGTCGTCACTCGGCGGCTAAGATTTTCTACGATAAATTCTGCGAAGAATATCGTGTCGTATATGGTGAAGAATTCCGCACCAGCTTTCCTGAAGTATTGAAGTCGAATATCCAGACTGTATTCTGATAAAAATAATTGGTATCAACAGGTTTCTTTTCCGGATTACCCGGAAAAGAAACCTGTTTATGCGCCGTTAATGCGGAAAAGTGAAAAATTTATCCCGCGTTAATGTTTTGTTAATGCTTCTGTTTTTCAGCTTATTCATCTGTGGGCGCTTTATTTGAACCGTCAAAAGTTTATCACGTAATCAAATTCAGAAATACATATGACAAGAAGAGTCAAATATCTATTATGTGCTTTTTTAGGGATGTTGTCGGCAGTAAGTTGTTCGACGCAGGATGTGGATTTTATCATCGAAGAACCCGATACGGCCAATCATTATGTTTTGTCGGATGTGGCTTTCGCCGAATATCTTATTTACAATTCATCATTGCCGGCATCGAATGCCAACGCGCTTCCTTTCGGAATCTGTATTTCACGCAACGATACTTTTTTTCTGGATGTTGAAAAGGCCGCTGCCGTAAGAGCTGTTTATCTGGTAAAAGATGCCAAACGCGTCGAAGCGCTCGAGGCAGCCGGAGTCGCTTCTGCAGCGGTAAAGATTGAAAATATCGACGGAATCCGGTTTTTTACAAATTGCTCAAACCTGAAGATCACCTCCAATACTGTTATGGGAGAGCTGGATCTTACCGCATTGACCCGACTGGATACATTGGAAATGAATGCCAACATGGTCAGTGAGCTTCGTTTGCCTGCTTCGGTAACCCGCTTGCGTTATAGCGCCAGTGCCAACGCGACCGACGAGCAGCGTCTGAAAAAAATCGACCTGAGTCTCAACGCATCCATGCGTCATGTTTATCTCACAAATCACCGTATTGCAAAAGACGGTTTGTTGCTTCCTGTTTTATCTTCGAAAATGGCAGACCTTGATCTGACCGGCAATCCTGATGCTCCTTTTGAAATTCCGGAGGCACTTTACAATCAGTTGACCATTCGTAACGGTGTGATTGCCGAAACAGGCAACGGCGGAACAGAGCCGGAAATCCCCGATAACGCCGGTTATGCAGTGAAAGATATCGCTTTTGGCGAGTATCTGCTTTATCTGACGGAAGTCGAAACCAATGCCTCTTATCGTTTGCCTGCGGGTACGGCTTATCGCGAAGATCAGACCATCTATATCAATACCGGAATAGCCCGAAACTATGCGGGTGTATTGAATATCAGTAAGGCTTCGAGTTTTATCACTGCATTGGAAAATGCGGGCGTGGCCTCTGCCAAAACAAAAATTGCCGATGCTGACGGACTTCAGCATTTTTCGTCACTGAAGCAGCTGGTTGCGACCTCAAACGCGTTTACAACCGAGTTGCCTTTGCAGAACCTGACTCAGCTTGACTCATTGGTTGTGCGCACAGCGGGAGTTGAAACCATCGATTTGTCGAATAATACAAAACTTCGCTATCTCGATATTCAGGGTTCGGCATCGAAAAGTCTGAAAAGACTGCAGGGAGCTGATCTGAGCAAAAATACAAATCTGTATTATGTGAATCTGAGTGCGAATGAAATCGATCCTTCACAGTTCATATTACCTGCCTTGACCCCTGATTTGAAAACATTGAATATGGGAGCGAATAAAGTGAGCGGGAAAGAAGTGACTTATGTCGTGCCCGCACAGCTGTTCGATCAGTTAGGAAACGAAACATCTGATAAAGCCGGTTTGAGCCGGGGAGAATAATCATATACATAAATTAATTGCACTCTATGAGTTATTTAGGAGTAATCATAGCCATACAGTTTATTATACTCACGGCTTACTGGCTTTATAAGAAATTTAATCCGCAGGTGGTATTGCTGGTTACCGGAATCAGCATGCTCGCCATCTCTGCGCTTTTGGGAGACTCACTCGATCCGGTGAAACCGACGGGCGGAGTTTTCTTCGACCTGTTTAAAATCGTGGTAGAGACGTTTTCTACCAACCTGCTGCGTGTGGGACTGATGATCATGTCGATTGGAGGATATGTGGCTTACATGAAACAGATCAAAGCCAGTGATGCGCTGGTTTACGTGTCGATGCAGCCGCTGTCTCTTTTCCGTAAATATCCGTATATCGCGGCTATTTCGATCATACCGATCGGGCAAATGTTGTTTATCTGCACACCGAGTGCAGCCGGACTGGGATTGTTGTTGGTCGCTTCTATCCTACCGGTACTGGTCAACCTGGGAGTGAGCAGACTGACAGCGGTTTCGGTTATTTCGGCTTGTACCGTATTCGATATGGGTCCGGGATCGGCCAATACGGCCAAAGCATCCGAGCTGCTGGAAATGAATAATGTGATGTATTTTATCGAACACCAACTACCGATGGCAATTCCGCTGACCATTTTGTTGATGATCCTTTATTATTTCACCAATCGTTATTTCGACAAGAAAGATATCGAAGCGGGAAGAGCAATCGTAGAAAAACCGATCGAAGTGAAGGACATGAAGCTCGAAGTACCGATGATTTTTGCAATTCTGCCTGTGCTTCCGCTCTTGATGTTGATTGTGTTTTCGCAGTACCTCCAGCTTTTTCATCCGGCTATCGAATTGGATACCACGACTGCGATGATCGTGTCGTTGTTTATCGCGATGTTGTTCGAGTTGATCCGCAGCCGTAGCTTCAAGTTGGCTTACAACAGTGTGAAGGCATTCTGGAACGGTATGGGCAAGGTATTCAGCGACGTAGTTTCGCTGATTGTCTGCGCAGAGGTTTTCTCAAAAGGTCTGATCCGTTTGGGGCTGATCGATGCTCTGGTGGACGGAGCCACTCAAATGGGATTTTCGGGTGTGGCAATCGGAATTTGCATCACGATTCTGATTTTCATGGCTGCGATGCTGATGGGTAGCGGTAATGCTTCGTTTTTCTCTTTCGGCCCGCTGATTCCGTCTATTTCGCAAAAACTGGGCGTACCGCCGGTGGATATGGTCTTACCGATGCAGCTTTCCGCAAGTATGGGACGTGCTACTTCTCCGATTGCGGGAGTTATCATCGCCATTGCCGAAGTTGCGGGTGTTTCCCCTTTCGAATTAGCGAAAAGAAACCTGATACCGCTTGGGGGCGCGCTGATCTTTATGTTATGCTACAATTACCTGATTCTTTGATCGGGATATAAAATACGGCACATATGCTTAAGTTGATAAAAAATGCTCGTCTTTATACTGCTGCTGAGAACGAGCTTACGGATATTCTGATTCATGGCGATAAAATAGTGGAGGTCGCATCCCGGATAGAAACCGGGAACTTGCCTGTTGAGCAGATTGATGCGCAGGGGATGCTGGTCACTCCCGGGCTGATCGATCTTCATGTACATGTGATCGGCGGTGGCGGACAAACGGGATTCAGCTCTCTGGCTCCCGAAGTACGGGTGGCCAGCCTGATCGAATGCGGAACCACGACGGTAGTGGGTATGCTGGGAACCGACGGTTTCGTTAAACAGCTGCCACAGCTCTATGCAAAAACAATGTCGTTGCGGATGAACGGGATATCGGCCTACATGCATACCGGTTTTTACGGTTTGCCTACGCCAACGATTACCGATTCTGTAACGGAAGATCTGATTTATGTCGATCCCGTGATCGGTTGCAAAATTGCCATTTGCGATGACCGCAGTTCGCATCCCACCGAACAGGAATTGTTGCGTATCATCAATCAGGTACGCCTGGGTGGATTTACTTCTGCCAAAGGAGGTGTGATGCATGTGCATTTGGGCGGACTCGAAGATGGGCTGCAACTGTTACTGGATATCGCAAAAAAATATCCGACGCTGATCGGCTACATTTCTCCTACGCATGTGATTCGTACGGAGAAGCTGTTCGACCAGGCCATTGAATTTGCTAAAATGGGAGGTATGATCGATATCTCTACGGGAGGAACTAAGTTTACGGAGCCTTACAAAGCCGTATTGCAAGCGCTCGAAAGTGGGGTGAGCATTGATAAAATGACATTCAGCAGCGACGGGAATGCCGGCGTGCGACGCATCGACCCGCAAACGGGAACGGATACCTATACGCTTGCACCACTTCATCTGAACCTGGAGCAAACCATCCGGTTGATTACCGAAGGTGGCATTGCGGAAGCGGATGCATTCCGGTTGATTACGGAGAATGCCGCCAGGGTGATGAAACTCAAAACGAAAGGACAGCTCAAACCCGGTTTTGATGCGGATTTCTGCTTCTTTGACCGTGACTACAAACTACAAACGGTGATTGCCCGGGGTACGACATTTATGAATGAGGGACGGGTAATCAGAAAAGGCAATTTTGAAAGTTAATAAACAAACACAAATGAGATATACTGTTTTATCGCTTCTCTTCGGAATGCTTTTTTTTGTTGCATGTCCCGTTGCGGGACTTGCTCAGACTGACGAGGATGTTTCCGTAGAGATGGACGATATGCTTGATGGGGATGATGAACCGCTTCTTTACGGAAAAGCCTTTCATCCCGATTATTATACGATGGGTAGCGGATTGTCCTTTCTGTCAGATAATGACTCGTATGGATTGAATCTGAGCGGTTACGTTCAGAGTACTTTCCATACGCAGCGTTACCCGGGCGACAATACTTTTTATTCGCGCTTCCGTGTGCGTCGCGCCCGCATCCGACTGAACGGTAATGCGATGCGGAAAAAAATCCGTTACCGCCTGGGACTGGATCTGGTAAAAGGAAGTGAAACGGATGCCGACGGGTTGGGATCGATGCTTTCGGATGCATGGTTCGCTTATCATCCATGGGGAAATAACCGGCTGTCTATCGCGATCGGACAACGATCCACACCTACCGATAACCGCGAGTTGCAAATGAATTCGGCTGCACTGCAGCTGGTTGAACGAAGTAAGCTTACCTCCGCTTTCGGTACGATCCGCGAAGTGGGTGTGTTTCTTAACGGAACCTATAAGGTGGGTACTTCTTCTTATTTACGTCCGGCTCTGGCTGTGACAGACGGCGACGGACCCATCAGTGGAGGCCGTCGTTATGGAGGTTTGAAATACGGAGCCCGCGTTAACTACCTTCCTTTCGGACTGTTCCGGTTGATGGGCGAATCGCGCGAATCGGACATGGCCTATGAGGTAAATCCGAAGCTGTCGCTGGGTATCGCTTACAGTTATACCGACGGGGTCAGTGACCGTCGCGGGGGACGCGAGGGTGGTGCTATCCTGTATCAGAATGCGGATAAAAAAACCGATTTACCCGACATGGGTAAGCTGACGGCCGATTTCCTTTTCAAGTACCGGGGCTTCAGCATGATGGGTGAGTTTGTCAAGACATGGGGATATGTGCCAGGGTCTATCCGTTACCGGGTACGTAACGACGGTACGGTAAGTTCCGATTTTACGATCGACGGGGAAAACAACGTGACCAATTACATCAAAAACCGAATGATGATCGGCTCGGGAGTGAATCTGCAGGCAGGTTATTTCTTTCGTGGCTACTGGTCGGTCGATGCTCGCTACACCCGTATCATGCCTGATAAATATTCTTATCTGAACAATGATTTGTATTACAAACGAAGCGATTATTACGATGTCGGACTGACGAAATACCTGACCAAATCGCATGCGGCTAAAGTCCAGGCCAACGTGGGTTTCGCCAAATCAGACGGAACCTTGCGTAAACCCGACGGAGAAACATTCGACGGATGGGAGAAAAGTGTCACAATTTTATTTCAGTTAGCATTTTAAACCGAATACAATGAGAGGATTTTGCATTTTATTGCTGATGACAGCTTTCTTTTCAACCTGTTTTGCACAGGACGTAAAGAAAGTCCGGCAGGCGTTTTTCCCGAATCCGGAACTGACGGATCTCAACACTCCGGTAGCACGGAAACGCATGGGCTATACGTCGTATAAAGAGATGGTACACTTTTTAAAACAAAAAGCCGCGAACAACCCATCGTTGCTTTCGCTCGAAGTTGCAGGCCGCACACAGCGCGGACGCGATATCTACGGCGTGCGCATCGCCGATGATTCGCAACCGGGAG
>JBOFCW010000147.1:0-6923 GCA_051646395.1 Bacteroidales bacterium | reverse complement strand
CCTCTTTTGCCAGATAATCCTTGAGCTCAGGAATCGAAATATCCCCGAAATGAAAAACACTGGCAGCCAGGGCCGCATCGGCTTTCCCGCAGAGAAATGCATCTTTAAAATGCTCTTTCGTGCCGGCTCCGCCGGAAGCGATAACCGGGATGTGTAACTGTTGGTGAAGCTCCAACAGGGCTTCATTGGCATATCCCTGCTTCACCCCGTCGTGTGTCATGCTGGTAAAAAGAATTTCTCCGGCACCACGCTCCTGAGCTTCTTTTGCCCATTCCGACAAATACCGATCCGTAGCTACACGACCTCCGTTGAGATAGCAACGCCAGCCTTCTGCCTCTGAATTGGCATCAATCGCCACCACACACACCTGATCGCCGAAATGTCGGGCAATTTGAGAAATCAGCTCCGGATTTCGTAACGCTGCCGAATTGATGGAAACCTTATCGGCACCCGCATTCAAAAGACGATCGACATCTTCGAGCGCATAGATTCCTCCACCAACCGTAAACGGAATATTCACCTGCGAGGCCACCTTCTTTACAAGATCCGTAAAAGTCTTTCTTCCCTCGTGCGAAGCCGTTATATCCAGGTATACCAATTCATCAGCTCCCCGGAGGCTATATGCCCGCCCCAGTTCCACCGGGTCACCCGCCTCACGAAAGTTTACAAAATTAACACCTTTCACGGTCATCCCATCTTTGATATCGAGACAAGGAATAATACGTTTTGCTAACATATGCTTTTATTCGTTTTAATCGCTATTATTATTTCCGAACAGGATATTTATCGACAAAAGAAACCAGGTCTTTCAAACGGATGCGACCTTCATAAATAGCCTTTCCGAAAATTACTGCCGGAATTCCGTTTTCATCCAGTCTGATCAAATCAGCTATCGAGCCGACACCACCACTGGCTATAATGAAAAGGTCGGGAAACTCTTTCAACATGCGCACATAAAGATCTACAGCTGGTCCTTGTAGCATTCCGTCGCGCGAGATATCCGTGCTGATCACTTTCCGAATCCCTTTTTCCCGATACGATCCGATAAAATCCGGCCATCCGAGTTTCGTTTCTTCGAGCCAACCACTAACGGCTATTTTACCCTCCGCATTCACATCCGCACCGAGAATGATTTTCTCGGCTCCGAATCGACCGATCCAGCCGGAAAACAATTCCGGATTCTTCACAGCAACACTCCCTCCGGTAATCATATCGGCACCCGAATTAAAAGCGATTTCCAAATCCGATTCACTTTTAAGACCTCCGCCGAAATCAATTACAAGCGAGGTCTTTGTAGCGATACGCTCCAATACCCGCCAGTTCACGATATGATTAGCCTTTGCGCCATCGAGATCCACCAGATGAAGACGGGTCAATCCATGGGCTTCAAACTCAAGAGCCACCTCAAGCGGATCCTCATTGTATATCGTTTTGCGCGCGTAATCACCCTGTGAAAGGCGCACACATTTGCCGTCGATCAGGTCAATGGCCGGAATCAGCTCTATCATAAATCCAGGAAGTTTTTTAATATCCGCTCTCCCGTTTCACCGCTTTTTTCCGCATGAAACTGTGTCGCGTAAAAATTATCTTTTTGCAATGCCCCGCTAAAAGGCACTATGTAGTTGGTCGTTGCTACCGTAAACGGATTTTCGGGCACATAAAAACTATGAACGTAATAAACGAAAGCCTCTTCCGAAATGCCCTCGAAAAGTTTCCCTTTCAACCCTTCGATCTGATTCCATCCCATGTGCGGAACCTTCAGCGAAAGCGAATCCGAATGAAAACGTTTCACCGGCACATCGAAGATACCCAGACAATCTACGTCTCCCTCTTCCGAATGCGCACACATCAGTTGCATCCCGATACAAATACCCAAAACGGGCTGACGCAAGTCCCGGATCACCTCATCCAGACGACGGGCTTTAAGGTACTCCATGGTCGAGCGAGCTTCACCCACTCCCGGAAAAACAACCTTGTCCGCAGCACGAAGCAGCTCCGGATCGTCCGTTATCACCGGCTCGACACCTACTCTGCGAAACGCACAATCTACCGAATAGATATTGCCTGCATTGTATTTAACGATAGCTATCTGCATCTTATTGGTTTATTTACTTAACATTTCATCTATCTTCTTTGTCATTTCGGAAAACTCCGTCTCATTAAACAAGCGTGTGAGCATTGCGATCTTTCCTTCGCGATCGACTATCACATTCCGCGTAATACCGGCCTTACGATCTGCATACATGGCGAAAATATCGCCATTGGGATCCAATCCGATCGGATAGGTCACTCCGGTTTGTTCGATAAACTTCAATACCGTCTCAAGCGGCTCATCTTTATCAATACCCAGTAACACAAAATCCGGGTTAGCTTTATGCTTCAACCAAATATCTTTCTCGATATAAGGCATCTCTTTACGACAAACACCACACCAGCTAGCCGTAAACTGCAACATGACTACCTTACCACGGAAAGCGGATAAACGAACCTCGCTCCCGTCCGTCAGACGCATGGAAAAATCAGGAGCATCCTCGCCGACACGAACCAGATATCCCCGTTCATCTGCATTTGTCGAATCGATCGAAACCCCGGCTTGTTCGGATACCGGTACCGGCTGAGCATCCTGTTGTTTCTTTTTATTCTGACACGCCGTCAAACATAAAAGTACGACAGCAGCAGCCATCAAATATTTTCTCATTGTTAAATTATTTCCCCGCATATAAAATTATATTTTATCCATTAATAAAGATCCCCAATCGCAAATATAATGATTTTAAAACCGCAGATCACGTACCCTTTGAGCTTTTCCCTCGTTAGCAGGCAATGTTCCTTTTTGAACCAGCTTCACCTGAGGAGTAATCAGTAGTTCATCTTTTAATCCGCGGGTAATCTTATCACTTAATCCTTTTAAAACATTATAATCCTCACTGTATAATTCAACCAACTCTACTTCAACGATCATCTCATCATTGTTGGCATTGCGCACCAGTGTTATAAGATAATTGTTCGCCAACTCGGGATACCTCATCAGCACGGACTCTATTTGCATCGGGAAAATATTTACCCCTTTCAGAATAATCATATCATCGCTCCGGCCCTGTATCCGGTCAATTCGCCGATGTGTTCTCCCACAAGGACAGGCACCGGGTAAAAACCGGGTCAGATCCCTTGTCCGGTATCGGATCAAAGGCATCGCCTCTCTATTTAAAGTTGTGAGCACCAATTCCCCGATTTCACCTTCAGCTATAGGTCTTAACGTAACCGGATCCAATATTTCGGCAAGATAATAATCTTCCCACAAATGCATCCCGTTTTGTTCTTCGCACTCGAAAGCGACACCGGGACCACACATCTCAGACATCCCGTAACAATTATATGCTTTCACGCCAAGTAGCTCTTCGATGCGTCGTCTTTGTTCTTCCGTGTGCGGTTCAGCTCCGATCACCACCTGTTTCAATTTGGTTTTGAGACCATCTGATCCATATCCTTCCGCTTTCAGCACATCGGCCAGACGGGTAATATAACTGGGAATAGCATGAATGGCCGTAGTGCCGAAATCAATGATAAACTTCACCTGCCGTTTGCTGTTGCCCGCGGCAGCCGGAACTGTCAACGCACCCAATCTTTCAGCTCCGTATTGAAATCCCAGCCCACCTGTAAACATCCCATACCCTGAAGTGTTCTGAAAAACATCATTCTTCCGAAGACCGATCATATACAGACATCGCGCAACCTGAAGCGCCCATAAATCAAGATCCGTTTGAGTATGCAAAACAACGGTCGGTGTGCCAGTAGTACCACTTGACGAATGCAACCGCACTACATCATTCATCGGAACCGCAGCCATCCCGAAAGGATAAAAGTCCCGCAGATCATTTTTAGTCGTAAAAGGCAATTCCGAAAGCTGATCCAATGTTTTGAAATTTTCCGCATCGATCCCCTTCTGACTAAAACGATTTTTATAAAAAGGCGTCGCCGATACCGAACGGATCGTCTTTTTAAGCTTGTGCAATTGCATCCGTTTTAAATCATCAGCAGAAATCGTTTCCAATTCGGGTTGATAGTATGTCATGGCTGAATAAATATTAGATTTCTACAAAAACAAACAAATCACTACCACTTAGATAGCATTATGCGCCTAAATTACACCATTTATCACAATTACAACCATTTTTGCTATATTTTTTCACAACAACCAATCATCGCTTTCATTCCGGGAAGAAAACAAATAATATTTCACGATAATAGGAAACAATCGGCATTTTTAAAATGTCCCACAAAAAATTTAGCTAATGTAAGTTAAATACAAAAACGTAATTCACTTATTATGAAACCATTTCAAAAACGACCATCCAGTACACTTTTTACAGGTATTGCAGTTTAAGAAAAAGCATCTATCTTTGCATCGCAATCGGGAAACAAACCGAAAGCAAATCCCAAACGGTGTGGTAGTTCAGCTGGTTAGAATACCTGCCTGTCACGCAGGGGGTCGCGGGTTCGAGTCCCGTCCATACCGCAAAAGCTCCGACAACAATTTGTTGTCGGAGCTTTTTTTTGCACACTTTCAAATACAACTAACTGATTATGGATCAGTCTCAGAAATTGTGGTAATGTTAAATTTATTCTTTGCTCAAGCATAAATTTTAGCGAGTCGATATAGGAAAAATTTCACATCTGTCACACCCCTGAATCCAGCTCTAAAAGCTTTGATTTTAGCATCAAAAGACTCCGCCGAAGCATTTGTACTACGGTTGTTATAAGAATTCAAATACTTCCAGGCAAAATCATCGATAATAATTCAACCGCTTTGATTCTTCTCAGTTTTAATTCGGATACAATGTTAATTATTTATTCAATAATCCACAACTTCCAAGACCAAACCATACACCAACAATCCACTACTAATCATGAACACAACGCAATGGAAAACCATATGCTTTCCTATTGGTATTCGACATGAAAACTCCTCCTGAAGTAATAGTCGCACATCTCCCCTCGCTCTCATTTAACTGCAATGCGCTCCAGGAATGACAAATTGTCCCAATACTCCCAAAACCACCTAAAAACCATGAACGGTGACCCGAGGCGGGAAATTCGAGAACAACACCGTTATTGTTATATCTAAATTGAGAAGAACTACTTCCTTGAATTATCTCACCCTGTATAGTCCAAACACCAGAAGAGAAACCGCCTTTAGTCAACGCTTTAAACTCTTCGGTAGTGGGAAGCCGCCATCCTCCACCCAAATAGTAATTACATGGATCGCCCACTCCCGTTCTTGCATCGAATCCCAACTCATGATTTTTTGGCACTACGGACACACCATTCCATGTTTTGACATCCGGCCATTGCAGGGAGTTTAATATTAAGGTTGGTCTGACCATATTAATACAATAGGGAACATTTAAATCTTTACCACGCCCCGTTCCGTCACCGGTTGCACCTCCGGCCCAACCAATTAATGAACCAAACTGAAAATATAACCCACCATCATTAGGACCGCTAATCGTAACGCCTCGAATATTTTCAGGCCAACCAATAGTTTTATTATCGATGATCAAGTTGCCGACGGCCCATTTCAACCCATCAATTGTAACATATTGATCCGGCGTGATAACAGGATAAGGATTTCGTCCATGCATAATATCGACGGGAGTAGTACTAATAATCTTTTTAGCACCATCCAACACATCAACGTTTAATGTGTAGTATGTATAACAACCCTCCGGCTGCGAAGAAGCAGCTGATACAACCTCCTGATCGGTTGACAAACCCATGACTTCTATATTATTTCCTGCCGTCGCACTCCAGTTATTTGTATCAAAAGTCAACGTCAGATTCTTATTCGTATTAGTTAGCGGATAAGAAGCTGATACTCTGAAATTAGAAATACGCCAGGAATTACCTGTTGGAACTTTAATTTTAAATGCTTTTTGATTCACAAACGACGTAGATTCATAACCTAACGAAGTGGGAGAAACATAACTTTCATTACCAGATTGACGAAAAGCAACATCCACAGGTACACCTCCTTTTGACGAAGCAAATGTCACGACAGCTTCGCGAGGAATAGATGATGTGTTGGCAGTAAGAAAGAATACGGCTAGAGTTTTATTATTTACGCCACTTGCCGGACTAATTTTAAAATATTCCGCTCCCGATTTGACAGAAGCCACCCAGTCCGTCCCTCCCTTCAAAACAACACGATAACTCTGAGACGTTACCGCATTAGGAGCCATAAAATCAGACCATGAACCAGCAACTTGTTCAAGAATTAAACTCCAGGGATCAGCAAGACCAATCCGATAAGTAATGCGCTCGCCTGCCTTCCATTCTTTACCAAGCTTATCACCTGTAAAAACCACATCAGCATCCCCTTTTATCTTAACCGTTATTTTTGCAGCGCCGGTTAGCAACTGTGGAATCATCATCAGATAACCATCATTCGCGGTTAATCCGCTGGACATGTCTCCGGTTAACGGTTTTTCCGGAGTTATGCCTGCTGTTACCTTATATGGTGTTGAAGGAACTGCATCAGCCACCCAGTCAAGTTTACCTGAATTCAAAGTCGCATCAACGCTCATCGTACCCGATACGCTTACCCCCTCTACCTCGATCGAGGTGATAACCTTACCACTACCTCTGGCCTCAAAACCAATACAGGTCAGAGCGTGCTTCATTCCGAATGATACCTTGCCACCACCCGATGTCTTATTCTGATCTTTAACAGGAGTCGCTACCATCAAATCAGGCTGATTGACCGTCGTGAGCGGAACGGTGTATTTTAGTTTAGGCACTCCTTTCTGCCCTGTTGCCACAACCAAACCATTAATCCCGTTCTGAGGAGCAGGCGAAAAAGCAAAAAACGAAACCTTAGCATCGGTAGCTGACGGCCAGTAAACGGGAGCCACACTACCCCAAAC
>JBOFCW010000129.1:0-1677 GCA_051646395.1 Bacteroidales bacterium | reverse complement strand
TGATACTCATGGTGAGTCGTTTATGCTTATGATTTTAGGGGCTTTCCTGATTATTATGACCCTGCTGAAAACAGGTTCGGGCTATCTGGCTTCTCATTTTATGATTCCGATTCGTTCAGGAATTGTTCGTGATATCCGTGTGACTTTATTTGATAAAATCCTGGATTTGCCAATCGGCTTTTTTACCAATGAGCGTAAAGGTGATATTATCGCACGTATGACGGGTGATGTCGGTGAAGTTGAGAACTCGATTATGTGTTCGCTTGATATGCTTTTCAAGAATCCGATTATGATTCTGGTTTATTTCGGAACAATGATCGCATTGAGCTGGCAATTGACGCTATTTGTTCTTGTATTGCTTCCGATCAGTGGCTACATAATGGGTAAGGTTGGTAAGAAGTTAAAGAAAAATTCGACGATAGGTCAACAACAGTTTGGCGATTTACTGTCTCAGATTGATGAAACGTTAGGAGGCCTTCGCATTATCAAAGCATTTAATGCTGAGAAAAAAATCGAAACAAGATTTAAGAAAGGTAATGATGCTCACCGTAAAACGATCAATCGAATTAGCCGCAGATATGCACTAGCTCATCCGATGAGCGAATTTCTCGGTACAGCTACGATTGCTATTGTATTATGGTACGGCGGATCGCTGATTTTGAGTAATAACAGCTCTATTGATGCAGCGTCTTTTATCTATTATCTGATTATTTTCTATAGCATTATTAATCCTGCAAAAGAATTTTCAAAAGCAGCTTATGCTATCCAGCGTGGACTTGCTTCAATGGAGCGTGTTGATAAGATATTATCGGCAGAAAATCCGATTAAAGATCCCGTTAATCCTGAAAAGGTTGATGAGTTTAAAGATGCTATTGAATTTAAGGATGTGTGGTTTAAATACCAGGATGCCTGGATTCTGAAAGGCGTGAATCTTCGTATTCCGAAAGGAAAAACGGTTGCTTTGGTAGGACAGTCCGGTTCAGGTAAGTCTACCATGGTGGATATGATTCCGCGATTTTACGATGTACAGAAAGGGACAATTACGATCGATGGTCATGATATCCGGAATTTGTCAGTTCATAATCTCCGGTCTCTTATGGGGAATGTGAATCAGGAGGCGATTTTGTTTAATGATACGTTCTATAATAATATTTCATTTGGTGTATCTGCTGCTACTGATGATCAGGTGGAGGCTGCTGCAAAAATTGCAAATGCACATGATTTTATTATGGCTACAGAAGAGCAGTATGAAACAAGTATCGGTGATCGCGGTTGCAGATTGTCAGGCGGACAGAGACAGCGCCTGAGCATTGCTCGCGCAGTTCTTAAGAACCCTCCGGTAATGATTCTTGATGAAGCGACTTCCGCTTTAGATACTGAATCGGAAAGACTGGTTCAGGATGCTTTGGAAAACCTGATGCGAAACAGGACTTCGATTGTTATCGCTCACCGTCTTTCAACAATTAAAAATGCAGATATAATCTGTGTTATGCACGAAGGTGAGATTGTAGAGAGAGGAAGTCACGAAGAACTTCTTGCTTTAGATGGATACTATAAAAAACTTTGCGATATGCAGAGTTTCTAAGAGTTTGTTTTGAATTTTCCACATGAAAAAAATCAAAATAGCTTCTAAATAAAAAAAAGAGCCGGTATGATTAGACTCATACCGGCTCTTTT
>JBOFCW010000101.1:0-6390 GCA_051646395.1 Bacteroidales bacterium | reverse complement strand
TGCTTTATCTGAAATATGAAAAAGAACAGAAGAAAGCTGACGTGCTTCATTTTGAAAAATAGAATCTACCGGTGAATATTTCCCGGCAAGCACGATCAGAGCATCCTCAACCTTATTATCCCAACGGAAACCATATTGTTCCTTCAAACGAGCCACCAATACGTCATGCCCCTTCGAACCTCGCTCATCACGGGCAATGCGCCGTAATATATCTGTTTTTTTTGCTTCAAACGAATCAATCCCACGTCGATCGAGCAATTTTGATATATGCCATCCATAAGGAGAGCGAAAAGGACGGGTATAACTACCGGCTGTTTCAAGAGCAAATGTCTCTTTCTCAAATTCGGGCACCATCCGATTAGTACCGAACCAGGGCAATTGTCCTCCGTTAATGGCTGAACCTTTATCTTCTGATTCGTTTTTAGCCAGCTCTGCAAAATCAGCTCCTTTTTGTAATTTTGAATAAATCTCTTCTATTTCTTTACGAGCCAACTCAGACTGAGCTTTGTTATCATGCGAACATGACTTCATGATATGAGCAGACAAAACTTCCCCCGGATCCTGACGACGATTGTGTACTTTCACCAAATGAATCCCAAACTGGGTGCGCACAGGATCGCTGATTCCTCCCACAGGAGTGCTGAATGCGGCTGTCTCGAAAGGATAAACGGTCATAAAACCGGTAATATACCCCAAATAACCGTTGTTTTGCTGAGCAGAAGGATCTTCCGATACTTCTTTTGCCAGCTTGCTAAAATCATATCCTTTTGAAATACGCTGTTTATATCCCATCATTTTCTGGAGAACCTTTGCGACTTGTTCCTCAGACGCATTTGGTTCTATCCGCAGAAGGATATGGCTTACCTCCACATTCTCTTTCAAACGTTCATAAGCTTCTTTTGCCAGGTGCTCATCAACAGACTTATCTACAAGATAGGGCTGTGCCAACTGTTTGCGATAACCTGCAAGCTCGTTGATAAATGCACGGGTCGTATCGATTCCCCGAACCTGAGCTTCTGCCACTTTCAATTTAAAGTTTACAAAAAGATCAACATATTCATCGAGGTTTTTCTGCTCAGCCATTTGTTGCTGAGAGTTTTTATGATAGATATATTCAAATTCAGATTTACGGATTTCATTTCCGTTTATTTTCATCAGAACCGGATCCTGTTCAGCATAGAGGTTTAATGCGCATGCAGACAAAGCCAGTGTCGCCACCAGAAAATTCGTTCTCATTATTGATTGCGTGTTTTAGTTATATTAGTGAAATGTGATTTAAATGCTACTAAATAACGCATCAAATATAAAAAAATTATATCATTCAGGCTTCAAGTTAAAAGAAGTATTCATTTATATATAACTTGATTTTTGACATTAATGTATAAATGCGCCATTTATATAACTTCGGTTGGGTATCTCAACTTCAGGTGAGTTATGGCGATTTCATCTGTATATAATTTATTTTTTCATTAAAGTCAGATGCGCCATTTATATACCTTTTGATGGGTATCTCAACTTCAGGTGAGTTATGGCGATTTCATTTATATACGTTTGGTTGAGTATTTCAAATTTAGGCGAATTATGATCATCTGTCATTTATCAATTTGTTTATATCAAAGTAAGATGAGCCCAAAATATGATTATGTATTGGTATCTTTAAAATCATCTCAAATCACTTGAAAGAGCGATAAGTGCCTGATAGACCTTTTCTGCTTCATCCGGTAAAACGGCATACTTCACCTGATCTCCCTGCTCCAGAATAATCTTATCATTCAAAGCAACAGGATGATCTTTACGCAAGACCTCTTCCACCTGACATCCGTCAGGAAGATCTACCGTATTTAATGTTTTTCCCTCAAGGTAGGAACCTGGCATCACTTCGGTATAAAAGAACAATCTTCCGGCTGCAGTTTTCGGCAAATTTTTAATCAGCATTCCATACAAATCGCCGGGTAAAGACTCGATTCTGACAATTGACACTAAAAAATAAGCAACAGTACCCACTGCCATTGAGGGTAAAAGAATATCGAAGCGGCCTGTCATTTCGGAAACAAGTAAAAATCCGGTAAGAGGAGTACGGATTACAACGATAAAACATGAACTCATGCCTAAAAACATAAAATAGGGTAAGGATTCCACCTCACAGTACCCCAATTGAATCATCATCAATGCATATAAACGACCGCACAAGCCCCCTAACGTAAGTAATGGCAGAAATGCCCCGCCGGGAAAAGTGGTACCCTGGGAATATGCTGTAAAAATAAAGCTCAGAAAAGCAACCATCGCCACATACATGAATTCTGTTTTTCCCGCTATCGCTTCTTCTATCATAAAAGGTTGGCCCGAGCCAAGCATATTGGGATAATAAATCGCCAGAAGCCCCATCCAGCAGACCAATACCAGAAGACGTATCGAGCTACTACGGGGTGTACTATAGAAATGCAGACGAATATATTTGACCGAAAGGGTAAAGGCTATTCCAATCAGAGCCATGTAGAATCCCATTCCGATAAAAACCAATAACAACTGATCATCAGGAAGATTCGGTTTTATCAGTGGTATTGCTGAATACGGATTTTGCGGCATAAAAATAGCGGCTAATAATCCGCCAGTCAATCCCGCAAGCAAAACACAAATGGCCATCCGGTAATTATTGAGCTTCTGCAAGGATTCTATGATGTAAACCGGCCCCGCCAATGTTGCATTTAAGGCAGCTGCAACACCGGCAGAAGCTCCGGCCGACAATATATTCTCCTCTCTGCCCGGAGTTACATGAAAAAGCCTGGATGTGAATACCCCCAGGTATCCTCCAAATTGAATCGAGGGCCCTTCATGCCCCAATCCCATCCCACATCCCAGAGAACCGACCGATCCGACAAATTTCTGCATCAGCTTGCGAATGTTATGCTTACGCGAAATGCGGCCATTCAGCAACCCTTTCGTTTGCTCAGCTCCATTTCCTGCAATTTCAGGCAACCGCTGTATCATTTTACTTATCAAAAGAAGGATAATATAAACCAGCACCATATAAATCGGTATCCGGTAATAGATTGGCCATTCATTTGTCAAAAAACCAATACGAAAGGACGATACCAAATTGATTATCCAACGAAAAAAAAGACAAAATATCCCCACTATCACTCCGGCTATAATACTGACCAGATAATCCTTTATATCCCTGATTTCTATAAATCGACTGATTTTGATCATAACAACTCCATTATTCAAGACGTCCTATGTCAATAACAAACAACCGTAAAGATTGCTCATTAACACATATGTATCTCACGAAGGCGACCTGTATCTATATCTGCATGTTTTATCTCTTTCCTTTTCAGGTATAAGAAAACCCCGAAAGTTTTTTGTTTAACTTTCGGGGTTCACTTAAATATATAATCTAACAGATTACTCTCCTCGAGAATAATTCGGAGCTTCTCTGGTAATAGTCACATCATGTGGATGACTTTCTGCAACACCAGCATTTGTAATACGGGTAAATTTAGCTATATCATGTAAAATCTCAATATTGCCAGCACCACAATAACCCATTCCGGCACGCAGGCCTCCGATCATTTGATAAATAACTTCAAATAATGAACCTTTAAATGGGACCCGGGCAGCAATACCTTCCGGAACAAGTTTTTTCACATCCATTTCATTATCCTGAAAATAACGATCTTTAGAACCTTTTTCCATTGCCTCCAGAGAACCCATACCCCGGTAAGATTTAAACTTACGTCCGTTATAGATAATCGTTTCGCCAGGAGATTCTTCTACGCCGGCTAGTAAACCGCCCAGCATTACGCTATATCCGCCAGCGGCGATAGCTTTCACAATATCACCAGAATAACGAATTCCACCATCGGCAATCAAAGGAACACCCGTACCTTTAAGAGCTTTCGCTACATCATATACAGCAGAAAGCTGAGGCATACCAATTCCGGCTACAACTCGGGTCGTACAAATAGAACCCGGACCAATACCGACTTTCACTGCATCTGCACCCGCATCTGCTAAATATTTAGCCGCTTCACCTGTAGCAATATTCCCAACAACAACATCAAGATTCGGATATTTTGCTTTAACTGTTTTCAGTACATCGACTACACCTTTCGAGTGACCGTGTGCTGTATCAATTACAATCGCATCTACTCCGGCTTCAACCAAAGCATCTACACGATCCAAAGCATCACCTGTTACCCCAACACCGGCTGCTACACGCAAACGTCCTTTTGCATCCTTGCAAGCGAATGGTTTATCTTTTGCTTTGGTAATATCCTTGTAAGTCACAAGACCGATTAGCTTATTATCTTTATCAACAACAGGAAGCTTTTCAATCTTATATTCTTGCAAAATTTCAGCAGCCGCTTCTAAGTCTGTCGACTGATTCGTAGTAATCAGATTTTCTGATGTCATAACATCATCAATCAAACGTTTCATGTCTTTTTGAAAACGCAAGTCACGATTGGTTACAATACCTACAAGATGACGTTCATCATCCACTACAGGAATACCACCGATTTTGTATTCAGCCATCAAGTCAAGAGCATCTTTTACCGTTTTGCCTCTTTTAATGGTAATGGGATCATAAATCATCCCGTTTTCGGCACGTTTCACAATCTGAACCTGCTTTGCCTGTGCTTCAATCGGCATGTTCTTGTGAATCACTCCGATCCCACCTTCTCGGGCAATAGCAATTGCCATTTTAGCCTCCGTTACGGTATCCATAGCCGCTGATACAATCGGGATATTTAACGTAATGTTGCGGGAAAAGCGAGTTGAAAGGTCGATGTTACGAGGAAGAATTTCTGAATAAGCCGGGATTAACAATACATCATCGAACGTTAATCCATCTGTTACTACTTTTTCTGCAATAAATGACATGTGAGTATATGCTTTTTAGAATTTATTGCGTGCAAATATAAAAACATTCGGATAAAAAAACAGTCGGATAATGCAGTTTTTTGCATTATCCGACTATATATATTCATTCTGAATTCTTAATTACCCATCTCCGACAGGAATTTGATGCGCACCAAACGAATTTCTTCCTCTGAAAACTCGCGCCCAAGCTCCTGATAAGCAGACTCCAAACTATCAGACTCTGCCTCTTTGAAATAATCAAAGACATCTTCAATATGATCCTCATCCATGATCTCATTCAGAAAATAATCGATATTGATTTTCGTTCCGGAGAAAACGATTGCTTCAATTTCTTCTAATAAATCCGAGAATTCCAGTCCTTTAGAGTCGGCCAACTCATCCAAAGCAATCTTACGATCAATACCCTGGATAATGGAAACCTTCATCTTCGATTTATTTGCAACTGTTCGTACGCGCAAATCTTCCGGACGCTCAATCTCATTTTCCTCGCAATGGGTTTTGATCAGTTTCAAAAATTCCTCACCATAGCGTTTCGCTTTACCCGCACCCACACCTGGTATATTTTGAAGCTCATCCATTGTTACCGGATAAGTGGTTGCCATTGCCTCCAATGAAGGATCCTGAAAAATAACATAAGGAGGAAGTTCTAGCTTCTTCGCAATTTTTTTACGCAAATCTTTCAGCATTGAAAACAGACCTTCATCAGCGGCACATGATCCGGCTGCTTTAATCTGCGTTTCGTCTTCCTCTTCATCGAAGTCGTTATCTTCTACGATCTTAAATGGCACTGGTTTCTTTAAGAATTGTTGTCCGGATTTTGTCACTTTCAACAATCCGTAATTTTCAACATCCTTATCCAGATAACCTGCTATTAAAGCCTGACGAATAACTGTATTCCACACTTTTTCGTCTTCTTCCTGACCACAGGCAAAAACATCAAGGTCTTCGTGTTGATACGATTTCACCTCTTCCGTTTCGTTCCCTTTTATAACGTCAATGACGTATTCTGTTTTGAATTTTTCTTTTAAAGCGATTACAGTTTCAATAACCGCGCATAATAAATCTTTAGCTTCCACTTGTTTTTTCGGATTTAAACAATTGTCACAATTTCCACAATTCTCTTCCTTATATTCCTCACCAAAATAATGTAACAATGATTTTCGTCTGCAAACAGACGATTCGGCATAACCTGCCGTCTCCATTAATAACAGTTTACCTATCTCCTGCTCAGCAAGAGGTTTATTTTGCATAAACTTTTCGAGCTTCTGCAAATCCTTATAAGAATAAAAGGCAATACACTTACCTTCGCCTCCGTCTCTTCCTGCTCGCCCTGTCTCCTGATAATATCCCTCCAGACTTTTCGGAATATCATAGTGAATTACATAACGAACATCGGGTTTATCGATCCCCATACCGAATGCAATTGTAGCTACAATAACATCTACTTTTTCCAACAAAAAGGAATCCTGATTCTGACTCCGAATACTCGAATCCATTCCTGCATGA
>JBOFCW010000071.1:0-24344 GCA_051646395.1 Bacteroidales bacterium | reverse complement strand
GTACACTCCACATCCGTTGGGATGAAAACAGCGGACACGTATTCCTTACAGGAGAGGCGACCGAAGTATTCGAAGGCGAATGGAAATCAAATAACAGATAATATAGAATGGCTCTGATAAACGAACAGTTTCTGAAACTGACAGAAAGTTACCTTTTTTCTGAAATAGCGAAAAGGGTCAACAACTTCAAAGTCGCCCACCCAAGGGCAAAAGTGATCCGGATGGGTATCGGAGATGTGACAAGACCATTGACTCCGAAAGTAACGGAAGCTTTGCATGCTGCTGTCAGCGAAATGGGACAAGCGGAAACATTCAAAGGCTACGGACCGGAACAGGGATATCGTTTCCTCATCGATAAGATTATCAAACACGATTACGAGGCGCGCGGAGTGAGTCTCGATGCAGATGAAGTATTTATCAGTGACGGAGCAAAAAGCGATTTGGGAAACATCGGTGATATTTTCAGCCGGGACAACCGCATAGCCATAACCGATCCCGTTTATCCGGTTTATATCGATACCAATGTGATTGGCGGTCGTGCAGGTGAAATGCAAGCCGACGGGAAATGGAGCAATATCATCTATATTCCGTGCTCGGAAAAAAACGATTTCATTCCTGAACTCCCGACCGAAAGACCCGACATCATTTATCTGTGTTATCCGAACAACCCGACAGGCACTTCGCTCAACAAACAGCAATTGAAAAAATGGGTCGATTACGCGCTAAAGAACAAAGTGGTGATCCTTTTCGACGCCGCTTATGAGGCATTCATCACCGAAAAAGACGTGCCCCACTCTATCTATGAAATAAAAGATGCGAAAAAGGTTGCGATCGAATTCCGGAGTTTCTCCAAAACAGCAGGGTTCACTGGTCTGCGATGCGGATATACCGTTGTTCCCAAGGAGCTGAAAGGATTACAACGGGATTGTGAATCGACCGGACTGAATAAACTCTGGCTAAGGCGTCAGAGTTGTAAATTCAACGGTACATCCTATATCATCCAAAAGGCAGCCGAAGCGATTTATAGCCCCGAAGGAGCTCAGGAAATCAGAGAAAACATCGATTATTATATGGAAAACGCCCGGATCATCCGGGAGGGTTTAGAAAGCACCGGTCTGCAGGTTTACGGAGGAATAAACGCTCCATACATCTGGCTCAGGACTCCCGAAGGCATTTCATCATGGGATTTCTTCGAAAGGATGCTTTATGAATGCCATATCGTGGGAACACCGGGATTGGGATTCGGTCCGGAAGGAGAAGGATATTTCCGCCTGACGGCTTTCGGCAAGCGGAAAGAGATCCTGCAAGCGGTAGAAAGAATCCGCAATTGGAAAATTTAAACGAAAAGTTACACCTATCACTATTTTACCAAATAGAAAAATGATGCAGCAAAACAAGATTCATTTTCAAAAAGGACTTTATAACCCGGCATACGAGCATGATGCCTGTGGTGTGGGATTAGTCACTAATATATATGGAGAAGGTTCTCACTCGATTGTTGAGAACGGTCTGACTGTGCTCGAACACATGGACCACCGCGGAGGCGAAGGTGCAGACCCGCTTTCGGGCGACGGAGCCGGAATCATGGTTCAGGTTCCCCATGACTTTATCTGCGCTCAGGGAATCCCTGTTCCCGCCCGCGGAGAATACGGAACCGGATTATTATTTCTTCCCAAAGACAAAGAAGAACAGGAACTCCGCATCGCTCAAATCGAACAGATCGTAAAAAGCGAGGGCTTGAATCTGCTTGCCTTACGCGATGTTCCGGTAAACAACTCCATCCTGGGAAATGCCTCAGGAGAAAGTGAGCCTGCCATAAAACAGCTTTTCGTCACCAATGATGCCGACCGCGAAATCAGTTTTGAACTGCGTCTTTATCTGCTGCGCAAGAAAATAGAAAAATTCATGCTTGAAGCGGAAGCAGATGAAACGTGTTACATCGTTTCGCTTTCCTCTAAAAGAATGGTTTATAAAGGGATGCTCACTACCGCGCAGCTTCGCAATTACTATCAGGACCTGACGGACGAGCGATTCACCAGTGCCATCGCGCTGGTACACTCCCGCTTCAGTACCAATACTTTCCCTTCGTGGCGCTTGGCTCAACCATTCCGTTTATTGGCACACAATGGTGAGATCAATACTATCAAAGGGAACCGACGTTGGATGGAGGCACGCGAAAGTGTACTTCATTCACCGCAAATGGGTGATACGGCGGCTATCAGTCCGATCGTACAGCCCCATATGAGCGATAGCGCTTCGCTCGACAACGTACTCGAATATTTCATCATGTCGGGCATGAGTCTTCCGCATGCGCTGGCAATGCTGGTACCCGAAAGCTTCAACGAGAAGAACCCGATCTCTTCCGAACTGAAAGCGTTTTATGAATATCATAGTATTTTGATGGAGGCCTGGGACGGCCCGGCTACGTTACTCTTTACAGACGGTCGTTATGCGGGCGGTATGCTCGATCGAAACGGCCTGCGTCCGGCCCGCTACCTGATCACGAACGACGGCATGATGGTGATTGCCTCCGAAGCCGGCGTTTTACCATTCGACCAAAGCATCATCAAAGAAAAAGGACGTCTCAAACCGGGACGCATCATCATGGTGGATACCGCGATCGGAAAAGTTTATCAGGATCAGGAACTGAAAGCCGTTTTGGCAGCCGAACACCCATATGGCGAATGGCTACGCAAAAACCGCATCAAGCTCGACCAGATCAGCTCCGGACGCAACACGACCTATTCGATGCCCGATCTGAACCGCAGACTGATGGCTTTCGGATATCACAAAGAAGATATATCGGCGCTGTTACAACCCATGGCCCGCGAAGGCAACGAGCCGATCAGCTCGATGGGTAACGATACGCCGATCGCCTTGTTTTCTGAAAAACCACAATTGCTGTTCAATTATTTCCGCCAGCAATTCGCGCAGGTTACCAATCCGCCGATCGATCCGATCCGCGAAGAACTGGTTATGTCGCTTAGTACTTATATCGGTGTGATCGACAAAAACCTGCTTGATCCGTCGGCCGAGCATTGCAAGATGGTGGAGGCCAAATCGCCCATTCTCACCAACAAAGAGATCGATATCTTACAGAATCTGCGATACAAAGGGTTCCGTACGAAAACATTCCCGCTTACATTTGAAATCGCAAAAGGAGCGAAAGGGCTCGAAGAGGCTGTCGATAACCTGTGTAAAATGGCCGAAGATGCCGTGGATCAGGATTACAATTACCTCATCCTCTCCGACCGGGAAATTTCGGCAACGATGGCTCCGGTCCCTACCCTTTTGGCGGTATCTGCGGTTCATCAATACCTTGTCAGACATAAGAAAAGATTGCAAACAGCATTGGTGGTCGAAACCGGCGAAGCCCGTGAAACGATGCACATGGCCCTGCTGTTGGGTTATGGTGCCAGTGCGATCAATCCATACGGAGCATTTGCCGTTGTATCTGATCTGATTCGCAACCAGGAGATACAGCTCGATTATGCAAGTGCGGAGAAAAACTATATCAAAGCGCTTAACAAAGGGTTACTCAAGATCATGTCGAAAATGGGTATCTCAACGATGGGCAGCTATAAAGGAGCCCAATTGTTTGAGGCAATCGGTATTTCGACTCCGGTAATCGACAAATATTTTACAGATACCCCTTCGAAGGTGGAAGGTATTTCACTCGAAGAAATCTACCGCGACGTGGCTTATTTCCACAAACAGGCATTCGGATCGAACGAGGAGGATCTTAACCACATCGGTCTGAACAGTTACCGCAAGGACGGGGAATACCATGCGTGGAATCCTGAAACAATCGCTACCCTGCAACTGGCCACCAGACTGGGTAGTTATAAGAAATTCAAGGAATACAGTTCGCTGGTCGATGGCAAAAAACAGCCTGTTTTCTTGCGCGATCGTCTCGACTTCCGGCGTAATCCGATAGACATCAGCGAAGTTGAACCGGCAAGTGAAATTACACGCCGTTTCGTAACAGGGGCGATGTCATTCGGCTCGATCAGCAAAGAGGCACATGAAGCGATGGCTATCGCCATGAACAGGATCGGAGGAAAAAGCAATACAGGCGAAGGGGGTGAAGACCCGGCTCGTTTCGAAACCCGTTTTGACGGTACATCGGCACGCAGCGCCATCAAGCAGGTGGCATCGGGACGTTTCGGCGTAACGACCAATTACCTGGTTAACGCAGATGAAATCCAGATCAAGGTGGCACAAGGTGCAAAACCGGGTGAAGGGGGTCAGCTTCCGGGATTCAAGGTAGATGAAGTGATTGCCAAAACCCGTAACTCGATTCCGGGCATCACCCTGATCTCTCCTCCTCCACATCATGATATCTATTCGATCGAAGACCTTGCGCAGTTGATCTTCGATTTGCGCAGCGTCAATCCGGCAGCCCGTATCAGTGTAAAACTGGTATCCGAAAGCGGGGTCGGTACGATTGCGGCCGGCGTAGCCAAAGCAAAAGCCGATGCGATCATTATCAGCGGTGCAGAGGGTGGCACGGGCGCAAGCCCGGCCAGTTCGATTCGTCACGCTGGTTTACCATCGGAAATCGGATTGGCGGAAACACAGCAGATTCTGGTCATGAACCACCTGCGCGGACAAGTCACGCTGCAAGTAGACGGACAGTTGAAAACCGGCCGCGACATCGTAATCCAGGCATTGCTCGGCGCCGAAGAGTTCGGTTTCGCTACCAGTGCACTGATCGTATTGGGTTGTGTGATGATGCGCAAATGCCACCTGAATACATGTCCGATGGGGGTAGCTACTCAAAACAAGGAGTTACGCGAACGCTTTATCGGACGTGCGGATTACCTGGTCAACTTCTTCAACTACCTGGCCGAAGAGGTACGCGAGATACTTGCCGAAATGGGATTCAGATCATTAAACGAAGTGATCGGACGCAGCGACCTGCTTTATCAGAAAGAAAATACGGGCATAGAGAAAGCCGACAAAGTGGATCTGAGCCGCCTGTTGTGGAGAGCAGACGAAACGGCAGACGAGCCTTTGCGTAAAATCGGGGAGAAAAACCAACAATTGCCGCAAACGCTCAATTCGGTACTTGCAAGCGATTTGAGCTCTTTCATACGCAGCAAAGCCAAAGCCAGATTCAGCTATCCGATTCACAATACAGACCGGGCCATCGGTGCTACCCTCTCGGGTAAAATCGCAATGGCACATGGCGAAGAAGGGCTACCGGAAGATACGATCCACTGTACGTTCGAAGGATCGGCTGGTCAGAGTTTCGGTGCTTTCCTCGCACCGGGAGTTACGTTCCGTCTTCGCGGCGAAGCGAACGACTATGTTGGAAAAGGGCTTTCGGGCGGACGTATCATCATCTCTCCTCCGTTTGAAGCGAAATTCGTGGCGGCTCAAAATATCATTGCAGGAAATACGATCCTGTATGGAGCCACATCTGGCGAAATGTATATCAACGGACGTGTGGGTGAACGCTTCTGCGTAAGAAACAGTGGTGCCATCGCCGTAGTGGAAGGAGCCGGAGACCATTGTTGCGAATACATGACCGGCGGACGCACTGTCGTATTGGGCAAGACCGGCCGAAACTTCGCTGCAGGTATGAGCGGTGGTATCGCCTATGTCTGGGACGAAGAGGGGAACTTCGACGAATCATGTAACATGGAAATGGTCGAACTGTCGCTAATCGAAGATCGTCAGGATATGAAAGAACTTCACGCTTTGCTTGAGAATCATCTCAAATACACGCAAAGTGCGACGGCCAAACGTATTCTCGAAAACTGGGAAGAAGCAAAAAATCAGTTCATCAAAGTGATGCCGATCGAATACAAAAAGATTATTCAGGCCGAACAAATGCGCAGGCTGCAGGAAAAAATCGATGAACTTCATCAAAACTATTAATCTGAAACGTTTAAACCTACATATATAAATGGGAAATCCGAAAGCATTTCTAACGATTAAACGGAAAGAGGCGGGCTATCGTCCCGTACATGAACGTATTTACGACTTCGGCGAAGTAGAGCAAACACTCAATCCCGAAGACCGTCAACTGCAGGCATCGCGCTGCATGGATTGTGGCGTACCTTTTTGCCACTGGAGTTGTCCGCTGGGCAACCGCCAGTCGGAATGGCAGGATATGGTTTATAAAGGAAAATGGAAAGAAGCCTGGAAATTACTGCAGTCGACAGACGACTTTCCAGAATTCACGGGCCGGGTGTGCCCTGCTCTTTGCGAAAAAGGATGCGTCCTGAATCAATCGGGCGAGCCGGTGACGATTCGCGAAAACGAAGCAGCCATCATCGAACGGGCTTTTGCAGAAGGATACATCAAACCACAGGTTCCGGCTTCGCGCAGCGGTAAAAAGGTTGCCGTTGTCGGATCGGGTCCGGCGGGACTCGCTGCGGCAAACCAGTTGAACCAACGCGGACATCTGGTTACCGTGTTTGAACAGGATGAAGCACCCGGTGGTCTTTTACGTCTGGGAATACCGGATTTCAAACTAAATAAAAAAATTATCGATCGCCGCCTGGACATTCTTTCGGCCGAAGGAATCGAGTTCCGATGTAACGAAACGATCGGTGAAAATATTTCCGGACTGACGGAAAATTACGATGCCGTTTGTCTGGCAATCGGAGCAGGACACCCGCGTGACCTGAATATCGAAGGACGAAATCTGGAAGGTGTTCATTTCGCACTCGACTTTCTGAAACAACAAAACCGACTGGTAGCCGGTCTCTCGGTTCCTGCCGAAGAGCAGATCTCTGCGAAAGGGAAAAAAGTTCTGGTCATCGGTGGTGGCGATACCGGTTCTGACTGTGTGGGAACGTCCAACCGTCAAAAGGCTCTTTCGGTAACACAGATTGAAATCATGCCGAAGCCGCCGGTAGGAAAAAACGAAGAAACCCCATGGCCGTTTTATCCGGTCGTACTGAAAACTACCAGTTCGCATCAGGAAGGCTGCGAACGCCGTTGGGAACTTGACTCACTCCGTTTTATCGGAGAAAACGGACATGTGACCGGCGTTGAAGTGGAAAAAGTGAAATGGGAAAAAGATGAAAACGGACGTTTGCAACTGATCCGTACGGGTGAGAAAGAACTGATTGAAACCGATTTGGTTTTGTTGGCTCTGGGATTCGTTCATCCGGTACAGGAGGGAATCATCGAACACCTGAAATTAAAAACGGATACACGCAAAAATATCGCTGTCGACGAGGCACAGCAAACTTCATTCAGCAAAATATTCGCAGCCGGCGATGCCGCATACGGAGCCGGTCTGGTAGTAAAAGCGATTGCTTCGGGTAGAACGGTTGCTGAAAAAATCGATGCTTTTCTGAAATAAACAGGAAAAAATAAGCCGGTTACTGCAAACCCAAAGGCGGCTGTCTGAGCATTCAGACAGCCGCCTTCAGTTTTATCTTATCGAATTACTCCCTGATTACCTCTTTCAGGATTTCACTTACCGTCGGGTGCGGAAAAATAGTTTTCAGCCATTCCGTTGCGGATAGTTGCTGGGTGATGGCCATACAGGCGGCAACAATGAATTCGGAGGCAGGTGATCCGAGGATGTGAACGCCCAGAATCCGGTCATCCTCGCTCAGAAGGATTTTACATAAACCGTTTAACCCTTCATTCTCTACGACAAATCGTCCGGCATAACTCATCGGCAATTTACGGACATGATAAGGAATTCCTTCGCGAATCAGATCCGTCTCAGTAAATCCGGTCCAGGCGACCTCGGGCGACGTATATACGACTCCCGGAATCGCATCATACCGCATCTCGTCGGACACTCCCAACATATGGTTTACGGCAACGTCGGCCTCTCGTTCGGCCGTATGGGCCAACATCGAAAATCCGGTTATGTCGCCGCATGCATATACATTGGGCATCGAAGTCCGCATATTCGACGTGATATGCAAATGTTTGCCATCCGTTTCAAGTGGAAGATGCTTATCATAAACCGGTTTTCTTCCGGCTGCAATCAATACGTTCGAAAAAGTGAGTACCAACCGTTGATCAGCCTGAATAATCTCAACCTCTCCTTCCCTGATACGGTCGACCCGGGCAGACATGTGAAAAATAACACCCTTCTTTTTACATTCTTCGCGGTATAATGCGGCAATCTCGGTATCAACTCCGGACAGGATTTCGGGCAACATCTCGACAACAGTAACCCGACAACCCATACTCGAGTAAAAACAGGCGAACTCCATTCCGATAACACCGCCGCCGATAATAAGCAAATCCGGAGGTATCGCTTTCAGGTCGAGGGCTTCCTTGCTCGTAAGATATTCGATGGTTTCCAATCCGGGGATAGGCGGAACCGCTACTTCCGAGCCGGTTGCCAATAACAGCCGTTGCGCCTCATAAACCTGATCGGCACAGCGAATATGAAACCAGTCCGCACCAAATTCCGTCACTTCCGCCTCACCCGGTACGATCGTAACTCCCTGGTTGGTAAGCCTGAGCCGGATGCCGGCAGTCAGCTTGCGGATAATCTTGTTTTTGCGACTTTGTAGTTTAACCATATCCACGGCAAAGTTTTCGCACGACAAACCGTATTTGCCTGCGACACCGAAATGGTCGTACATTTTTGCGGAATAAAGTAGTGTTTTGGTGGGAATACACCCTTCGTTGAGACAAACACCTCCCAGGGCATTGCGTTCGAAAAGGATTACCGACAAACCGTTTTTTGCGGCTTTTTCGGCAGCTGTATAGCCGGCGGGACCGCCGCCGATAATGGCCAGTTGATACGTCATGGTAAGATATGATTAAGGTAGTTGAAAAAACGGAAACAGTTCGGAGAGAGATCATCCCCTCCGGTGGTCGGTAACAATGACCAACGAGTTGTACTTACGTACCTCTTTTACAAAATCTTCTTTATTTTCGGGAGAGATCATCCGGGTACCATAAGGCATGATCAGAATCAACCGGTCGGACGAGAGCGCGTAAGCAATCCGATTGGAATGGATATACCGTATCTCACGCAGGTCCTTCAATGGGATCCTGTAACGGGGTAAGAAACCGCATTTCACATACAAATAGCCATCGCCCGGAAAAATATAGTCTGTCCGGAAAAGCGATTCGAGCATAAGAACACAGAAGATGAGCATAGTCACAGCCCATCCGACCATTCTTTGCCAGAAAAAATAGAAGACCAAAGCCAGGATACACCACAAAAAGAGATGGTATCTTTTGTCTATTTTTGACTTAAATGTACGTTGCATAACTTATTTTTTCTGCAAGGTAATAATTTTATTATAGAAAGTAAACGAATATTTAGCAAAGAAAGCGGTAGGACTGAACCGTTTTTTGCAACTTTGCAAGCAAAGAATAAAAAAAGGGATCGTCAGTAAAATTGTCCTGACAACCTTTGACAAAGAAGAGTTTAAGTATGGAAAAGAAATTTGACTTCCTGGTAATCGGTTCCGGTATTGCCGGAATGAGTTTTGCCCTGAAGGTAGCGAAAAAAGGCAAAGTGGCGCTCGTATGTAAAACGACACTGGAAGATGCCAATACTTTTTTCGCCCAGGGAGGTGTATCGTCGGTAACCGATTTACGGGTAGATACGTTCGAAAAACATATCGAAGACACCATGATAGCCGGCGACTTCCTTAGCGAAGCGGCAGCTGTTGAAAAAGTAGTTCGTGAGGCTCCTTCTCAGATCGAAGAACTTGTCAGATGGGGAGTTGAATTCGATAAAAAAGAAAATGGCGAATACGACCTGCACCGCGAAGGTGGACATTCGGAGTTCAGAATTCTACATCATAAAGATAATACAGGTGCGGAAATTCAGGAAAGCCTGATCCGGGCCATCAAAAATCATCCCAATATTTCGGTTTTCGAAAACCATTTCGCGATCGAAATTCTTACTCAGCATCATTTGGGCGAAAAGGTTACCCGTCAGACTCCCGATATACAATGTTACGGTGCTTATATACTGGATGAAATAACAGGAAAAATACATACTTTCCTTTCGAAAGTAACTCTGATGGCTACAGGAGGAGTCGGAGCCGTATATCAAACGACCACAAATCCGCTGGTCGCTACCGGAGACGGAATCGCGATGGTTTATCGGGCCAAAGGAACGGTAAAAGATATGGAGTTCATCCAGTTTCACCCGACAGCACTTTTCCATCCCGGCGACCGTCCCTCATTTCTGATCACAGAGGCGATGCGGGGGTATGGAGGCATTCTGCGCACAATCGACGGACAGGAATTCATGCACAAATACGATGCGCGGTTATCTTTGGCTCCGCGTGACATCGTGGCCCGTGCGATCGACAATGAGATGAAGAACCGGGGCGACGAGCACGTTTACCTCGACGTGACACATAAGGATCCCGAAGAAACAAAAAAACATTTCCCGAACATATATGCGAAATGCCTGAGCCTGGGTATCGACATTACAAAAGATTACATCCCGGTAGCTCCTGCCGCCCATTATCTGTGTGGCGGAATTCTGGTCGATCTTGATGCCCGTTCTTCCATCGACCGTTTATATGCGGTAGGTGAATGCGCCTGTACAGGATTGCACGGTGGGAACCGACTGGCATCGAACTCGCTGATCGAAGCGGTTGTTTATGCCGACGCGGCAGCCAAACATGCACTCAGTACGATAGACACACTCCATTATCAGGAAAACATCCCTCTATGGAATGACGAAGGCACCCAATCTCCCGAAGAGATGGTTTTGATCAGTCAGAGCGTACGTGAGGTTGGACAAATCATGAGCTCTTATGTGGGCATCGTGCGTTCCGATCTGCGTCTGAATCGGGCATGGGTACGTCTGGATATCATTTATGAAGAGACCGAGAGCCTGTTCCAACGCTCGGTCGTTTCAAAAGAGATCTGCGAATTGCGTAACATGGTGAATACCGGTTACCTGATCATGCGTCAGGCAATGGAGCGAAAAGAGAGTCGCGGCCTGCATTATTCGATCGACTATCCTCCGGTGAAACGACCGGAAGTGAAATAAAACAGAGAACGCCTGTTATTCCCGAATAAAGGAATAACAGGCGTTTTTCTGTATGCATCCGGATTCTATACGTTATCCGCGCACGCAAGCAACTGATGCCCGATACGGCAGTATAAACACTTCTTCTGTTCACAATATTCTTTTTGAAGCTGGATGACCGCCTGGCTTTCGAAGGCATTGCGCACTTTCATCCCGTGTTCACGCCAGCGTCGCACATACACGTTGTTTTCAGGCAACATCTCCTCCAGAAAGGCGATCCCGCGCTCTTCAGGTTCGGTTTCATCCATCCTTTCTGCATATGCGAACAAAAAAGGAACGAGGGTATTGATCAGAATCGACTCGACCGTCTGAAATCCCAATCCCTTGTTTTTCTCCACGGAAACCTGATCGAACAGGTAATGGTTTTCCCAGAAAGCATGTAATTCGAGCTCAAATAATTTCTTAAGTTCTTTCAACGACCGGCAAGCAATGAAAACCGAAAACAACCGGGGTGAACGGTGCAACAACTGAGCCAGGCATGCGATACGAACCTGCGGAAAAGCGGAAGGACGCATGCGCGACAAGCGCCATACGGAACGGTCGAGGGGCGTGAGTCTGAACTTTACGCGCAACAGTGCATATTCGCGTTGCAATAGTTTATAATAGGGATGTTCGATGGTATCCGATTCGAGAAATCCGGCCTGTCCGAACAGGAAAGCTTCTGTTTGCAAAAGCGAATCGATGTGTTTGAGCAAAAATGAGAAAGGCAAAGAGCGGGCCAGACGTTCGAAAGGCTCACTGTTGATCCCGGTTCCGAAACTACGCGTCAGCAGAATATAAAAAGCCTCCTCCCAATTACCGGCATAACGATCGACCAGTTGCTTTACCCGGTTACTCTTATTCAGTATCCGCTCCATACCCAGGGCTGTCTTCCAGTCGTCGAGTAACAAACCGTTGATTTCACTTAAACGGAATCCGCATGGGATTACATCGGGCGAATGATCCTGCAAAAAGGCATAATCGTCCATCACCCGATCGGGAACTTGCATGACGAATTGATTGATCTTCTCTCCGTTGGTGCGGTAGATCTCCGAATCGTGCCTGGTCACTACATTGAGGATCACTGAATCATACGCTTTATCGGTATGGTGCCGGTGCTGATACCAGTCTGACGAACTCTGATGTATTTCAACATTTCCCGCCCAGATCGTTTTTCCGCAACGAATCTTGGCGTTGAAAAAATCAGGCCCTGCATTGGGGTTATAAATACCGGCATCGATTACTTCGAAGAGATCTCCCGAAGTGGTAGTCAGCTCCTTTTGCCCGAATAATCCGTATTTCCAGATATGGTGAAGCAGTTGTTCCATGATAAAAGAGATAATATGAAATCAAATAACCGAATTGTAAACAACAATCGCATCAGGTAAAAAAATGATTTCCGTATATTTGTAGTTTAAGCAACTTACTATTAAGTATTCAAAAAATAACAGATATATGAAAATCGCTTTAATCGGATACGGCAAAATGGGTCATACCATCGAGCGTATCGCCCGCGAACGTGGTCATGAAATTGTTTGTATTATTGACAAGGATAATCAACAGGATTTTAACTCGGAAGCTTTCCGCAGCGCAGATGTGGCGATAGAGTTTTCGATGCCGGCGGCCGCAATGGATAACTACAGCCGATGCTTCGCAGCAAATGTGCCGGTAGTTGCAGGTACAACAGGATGGCTCGACCGGATCAGTGAAATCAAAGAAGCTTGTGCCGACGGAAAGCAGACGTTCTTTTATGCGTCTAACTTCAGTATCGGGGTGAATATCTTCTTCGCACTCAACAAATACCTTGCCCGGATTATGAACAACTATCCGGCATACAATGTTCGCATGGAGGAAACGCATCACATTCATAAGCTGGACTCTCCGAGCGGAACCGCAATCACGCTGGCCGAAGGAATCATCGGAAACATTGATGCCAAACACAGCTGGACGGAAAGTGAAACACCGAAAGCAGATGAATTGGAAATCACCGCTTTCCGTCGCGACGAAGTGCCGGGCATTCACACGGTGATCTATGAATCGCCGGTAGATACCATTACCATCACACACGATGCCAAAAGCCGCGAAGGATTCGCTCTTGGCGCAGTCGTAGCCGCAGAATTCGTTTGTGGCAAAAAAGGATTCCTTACAATGGAAGATATGATGAAATTCTAATAGAAAAACCATGACAACAGAAAACAACGAAACAACCATAACACGCGGGGTTAAAAGAAAACCGACCCGCACACAATGGATCAAATGCGTCATCGCTTCGGTATTATATATTGCCTGGGTAATCTGGGTGGGAAATCCGTTCCTATTGATCCTTCTCCCGGTAATCATCGACATCTATTATACGAAATTCATTCCGTGGACCTTCTGGAAAAAATCTGAGAACAAGAGCTTCCGTAAGGTGATGGAATGGGTGGATGCGATCCTTTTTGCGCTGATCGCGGTATACTTCATCAATACGTTCTTTTTTCAGAACTACCAGATCCCGACCTCTTCACTCGAAAAGTCGTTGCTGGTAGGCGACTACCTGTTCGTTAGCAAGATGAGTTATGGTCCGCGTGTTCCGAATACGCCTCTCTCTTTCCCGCTTGCACAACACACGCTGCCGATCGTGAATACCAAATCATATATCGACTGGCCGCAGTGGGGGTATAAGAGGCTGAAAGGTTTCGGTGATGTCGAGCGTTACAACATCGTTGTGTTCAACTTCCCGGCCGGGGATACGGTAGCATTGAAAATTCAGAATCCCGACTATTATACCCTTGCCTATTTCAATGGTGGCGCGGAAGCGATCAAACGCAACCCGGCTCTTTACGGTGATGTTGTTTACCGCCCGGTTGATCGCCGCGAAAACTATGTGAAACGCTGTGTGGGAATGCCGGGTGATACCTTGCAGATCATCGACAATCAGGTGTATATCGATGGAAAAGAGTTGCCGAATCCGAAACAGATGCAGTTGAACTATTATGTGGAAACCAACGGGACCCGCTTTGGTGAAAAAAACTGGGAAGATCTGGGTATCAGCAAAGACGACCGAGGAACGGAAGACGGATCTTACCGTGTGAACATCGGGGGACAACAGATGTCGATTCTGGAATACATCGGCTTCACGCCGAAGGCGAACGGTACGTTTAATCCGATTTATCACATGCCACTTACGCAAGAAGCGCTTGCAAAAGTGAAAGCGATGCCGATCGTTACCAAAGTGATCGTCGAACCCGGTTTCATGGGTGGCGGTTCGGTAACTTATCCGCTGGGATACAATGAAAACTGGACCCGTTCGAACTACGGACCGATCTGGATTCCGAAAAAAGGAGCCACCATCGAACTCAACCCGGATAATGTAGCATTGTATGAACGTTGCATCCGCAATTACGAAGACAACAAATTCGAAGTAAAAGGAGGTAAATATTTTATCAACGGTCAGGAAGCTACAAGTTATACGTTCCTGATGGACTATTACTGGATGATGGGCGATAACCGCGACAACTCGGCCGACTCCCGTTCATGGGGATTCGTTCCTGAAGATCATGTCGTTGGACGTCCGTTGTTCGTATGGCTTTCGATCGACAAAGACAAAGGGCTGTTTAACGGAGGTATCCGCTTCAACCGCCTGTTTATGAACGCCAAAAATCTGTAAGATTTTTCTTTTTATGCCAACAACAGCCTATTTAACCTCGGCCTATCTGGGGCCGGTAGAATATTACTCAAAGCTCTATCATTACGACAAGGTAATGATAGAGGCTTTTGACAACTACGTCAAACAAACCTATCGCAACCGGATGTTTATCGAAGGAGCCAACGGAACGCAGGTTCTTTCGATACCGATTGAGAAAGATGCCGGCAAATGCCTGACCCGCGACATCCGCTTGTCGGATCACGGAAACTGGCGTCATCAGCATTGGTATGCTCTGCGAAGCACCTACAACAACACTCCGTTTTTTGAATATTACGAAGACGATCTGGCTCCTTTCTTCGAGAAGAAACATGATTTTCTGTTCGATTTCAACGAGCAATTACGCGTGCTGATCTGCGAGTTACTGGGATTCACTCCGAATGTTGATTTTACTGGTGAATATTTTTCACAAGAGCAGATTCTTACGGAAGGTGGAAAAGACTTCCGGGAACTGATTCATCCGAAAAAGGATTATAAACTGCTCGATCCGGAATATCGGGATGTGAGCTACTATCAGCTCTTCGAACAAAAATGGGGATTCACTCCCAATCTGAGCATCATCGACCTGCTTTTCAATATGGGGCCTGAAAGCCTTTTGGTATTGCGGGATTCAATGGTTCGATAAACAAAGTCATATTGCCATCCGGTCGACGCCGGGTCAAAATGAAATCGCCATAACTCACCTAAAGTTGAGATACCCAACATAAGGTATATAAATGAAAACGGGGTTAAGAATAAATTTTTCTTAACCCCGTTTTTTTAGTATCCGTTGTAACACATTTCATGGTTACCATAGTTACGGACAAAGACTTAATTTATTGTTACCCATCCGTAAATCATTCGTTTAATCCGTATCCTATAAGAATAATTTCCCTAAATTCGAATCATAGATAAATACGCCGGACATATGCACCCATGCTTAGTGCTAAGTTGAGGAAACCGGTTATTTGAAACGGACTTTATCTCTGAGTTACAATATCAAGTATGCTTTTTTATGAAAAATCACTACATTCAAATGAAAAAATTACTGTTCATTGCTTTTGTATCTGCCATACCACTGATGAGTAAGGCAGAAAACCAAAATTACAAGATCCAAAAAGATATCGGTTATATATCGGAAAGTCCATCCGTTGCAGATGATTACCGTACAGAAAGATGTAAACTGGATGTGTATTTCCCTACGGATAAAAAGGGTTTCCCTACCGTCGTTTATTTTCATGGAGGCGGACTCGAAGGGGGAAACAAACATCTGCCAAAAGAACTTGAGGAAAAAGGGATTGCCGTAGTAATGCCCAATTACCGGTTAAGTCCGAAAGCGACCCATCCAGCCTATATTGAAGATGCGGCTGAAGCGGTAAAATGGACGATGGAGAATATCAATCGCCTGGGAGGAGACTCTACGAAAGTTTATATATCGGGCCATTCGGCCGGTGGTTACCTGAGCCTGATGCTTGCTCTGGACACAACCTATCTGACAAAAAGGGGATATCATCCGGATGAGATGGCTGGCTACGCACCCCTGAGCGGACAAACAAACACACATTATACGATACGTAAAGAAAGAAAACTGGATTCACGTATCCCGATTATCGACAAATATGCTCCGATATTTCATCCGCGGAAAATGAAAGCGCCGATGATACTCGTAACCGGCGACCGAAAAAAAGAACTGCTGGCTCGTTATACCGAAAACGCACACCTGCTGGATATACTCAGAGAGTTTGGTAACGATGAGATCAGACTTTACGAGCTGGAAGGATTCGACCATGGAACAATGGTTTCACCGGGTTGTTACCTGCTCGTTGAAATGATTCATAAAAATGAGAACAGATAAAAAAAGCGGTTGCCTCGGATGAGACAACCGCTTCTATTTTATTCTTCCGGACAGGAAATTATCTCCAGGTCGATTTTATTTCATGAATTGAAAGCGAATCCAATACGATCTTTTGTCCGTGAACAATCGTTCTTATCCGGTTGGTTCTTGTTGCGGGTAAATATGCGAAAGCTCCCGCTACCAGACCATCATTGGCAAAAACTTCTACCGAACCGACATCAACCAGGATGCGGAATTTTATTTCTCCATTTTCCGGCGATAGAGGAACGGTTTTCCGGTTTCCACCGGGTAAACCAATCGTCAGATCATTGTTACGCATCGAATAATAAACTTCAAAGCCATCCAGCGAAAAACCGAAGCCGTCGCCTTCGGAGTCTTTCGTATCGAATGTAGCATCAAGCACATACATATCGCCGCAGAACGCACGTGTAGGATCGTCCTGATTTGTTAGTACCTGTTTTCCTACACGGAAACATCCGGCGGTAAAAAGATCGGACAATGACGCTACGGGCATCGACTTGATCTTATATCCCGATTCTGTTTGAAAAAGTTTCATTTCGCGCGGAAAACTCATTTGCTGATTGAAAGGCATGCCGGGAAAATTACAATCGCGCATCCAACCCATCTGAACAACTTTATTTCCGGGTGCATTGGAAAAAGTTTGTGCGGCATAGTAATTATTGCCGATATCAATCCGATCGGTTGGTGTAGCGGGAGTAAAACGATCATTTTTAAAATCGCCTACTACATAAATACTATTGGCTCCCGTAAATACCCATTTCGATTGATTCGAGCCTTCTACCTTCATCGGGAAAAGATCAGGACATTCCCGTTCTTCCTCAATTGAAAAACGCTGTGCTTCTTTCCAATCGATCAGATTCTTTGAAGTCAGCAATACGTAAGCATGCTCGGGATGCTGGTCGCCCAGATACAAAGACATGACCCACTGGTTACCGGCCTCATCCCAGACTACTTTCGGATCACGGTCGTCGGCATAAATGTTGTCCACAACAGGATTACCTGCATATTTCACCCATGTTTTCCCGTTATCCACAGAATAGGCCATACCTTGAGTCATCTTTTCCTTTTCCGACCATTTATGCCCGGTGTTACCGGCATACGTAAAATAGACAACCAACGTTTCCACATCCCCCTGTTGCAGGCCGAGAACATTATTTTTATCTACGATACCGGAGCCGGAAAATATGGTTCCTCTGGCATCCGGATGCAAAGCATCTCCCACCTCCGTCCAGCTGGTCAGATTATCGCTTATCGCATGTCCCCATGTCATGTTATTCCAACCCCAGCCGTAAGGATTGTGCTGATAGAACAGATGCCATTTCCCATCCTGATACATCATTCCGTTCGGATCATTAAACCAGCCTCTGGCAGAAGTGAAATGATATCCCGGCCGAAGAGGTTCCTTATAGAAACCCTCCTTTCCTACCGGTGAATTCGACTGACAAAGCTCCTGCAGATGACTTTCCATATCGGAAGATCCGGTGCGGACCTCAATTTTAGAACCTTTCCATTCGTTGATATCCAGGTTTACCCAGAATTCAGGATTATCGCCATCGAGTTCTACCAACAGCTCCCGCACCTTTTTTCCCTTATTAAATATCTCGATACGCTCGGATTTGGCTCCGGTTCGTACAGGGAAATTGAGATACCGCTCTTCCGCACGGATTGTGCGGGATGCGGGTTTATCCGTTTTTTCAGCTCTGACTGTCGAAGCTGAAAAAGCGACCAAAGAAAAGAGTAAGATATACTTCATCTGTATATAATTTATTTTTTTCATTAAAGTCAGATGCGCCATTTATATACCCTTTGCCGGGTATCTCAACTTTAGGTGAGTTATGGCGATTGCATCTGATCGTTTATCTGATACTGAATTTATAAATACACAAATGACGATACTGCTCTCCCGGATTCAGGATAGTAGAAGGGAAAGCGGGTTGATTCGGCGAATCAGGGAAATGCTGCGTTTCGAGTGCCAGGGATTCACGATAGCGTTGCGGAGTACCATATTTCCCCATCACTTTTCCATCGAAAAAATTACCGCCGTAAAACTGTAATCCAGGTTCGGTTGTAAGAACCTCCATATAACGGCCCGATTGCGGTTCGTAAACCGTGGCGGCAAGTTCTATATCCGACGTAGATTTACGGTTCAGAACGAAATTGTGATCATAACCTGCTCCCATCGCAAGCTGGTCATCTGCCTGATCAAGATCGCGGCCGATCGCTTTTGCTTCACGAAAATCAAATGGCGTACCAGTCACCTCTTTGTGGTCACCCAGCGGAATCAGCACTTTGTTTACCGGAGTAAAGCTATCGGCTGCAATCATCAGTTGGTGATCGTTTATCGTACCTTTGCCTTCGCCGTGTAAATTGAAGAAAGAGTGATGGGTCAGATTGACCGGTGTTGCTTTGTCGGTTGTCGCTTCGTAACCGATTTTAAACTCATTCCCATCGGTCAGCTCATAAGTCATTTTTACATCCAGATTTCCGGGAAATCCCTCTTCGCCATCTGCCGAAAGATAAGAGAACCAGATTTTATTGTCGGTTACGGAATCTACGCTCCACACCACCCGGTCGAATCCCTTGTCTCCGCCATGCAAGCATTGTCCGTTATTGAACTGTGAAAGCCGGTATACCGAATCATTCAACATGAATTGCCCGTCGGCAATGCGATTGCCGTAACGTCCGATGGTTGAACCCAGAAAACGTTCCCCTTCATTGTTCAGATAACGATCGAGAGATTCATAACCAAGCACGATATCATCCAAAACGCCGTTGCGATCCGGTACCCACAAAGTCACGACACGGCATCCCCAGTTGGTAACCTGCATCGTGAGACCTTGCCCATTGGTGAGCGTGTAAAGCGAAACGGGTTTTTGATCGATTATTTTTTCAAAAGCGGAAACAGGTAATAGAGTGGGTTCCTGTTTTGGTGTTTCGCAAGAAAAAAAAGCACTTCCTAATAAGGATAATGAGACATAAGAAATAAGGTGATTGTTCATTTGTATGTAATTAATTATTTAACACGAAGGTCAAATGCGCCATTTATATAACTTTTGTTGGGTATCTCAACTTTAGGTGAGTTATGGCGATTTCATCTGTATATAATTTAAGGATGCGGTTCAACCCAACAACGGGATGCCCATTCATCGTATGATTTTTCCATTTCTGCGATTTTTTCCGGATAACCGGATGCCAGGTTATTCAGTTCACTCCGGTCGTCATTCAAGTTGTATAACTCCCAGGGAGCCTGATCGCCGGGGCGTATGATTTTCCATCCGTCTTTTGCGATAAGAGCCTGTTCCCGGAAGTGCTCGAATCCGAGGTAATCATGTCCTTTCCGCTTGCCTTTGCGAAATACCGGGACGAGACTCTTTCCTTCCATCGGCAGAATCCGGTTCGATCCGAACGTTTCCGGATAATCGGTTCCGGCCAGATCAAGACAAGTAGCCATCAGGTCAATCACATGTCCGTGTTGTTTGGTTATGGATCCTTTGCGCTGGCGGATTCCCGACGGCCAGTGTGCAATCATCGGTGTACAGACCCCTCCCTCATAGGATTTTGCTTTCCAAAAGCGGAAAGGAGTGTTGGCGACATTGGCCCATTTGGCACCAATCGAAGCATATGTGGCTTCCGGGCCGGGCAAAACCTCTTTCTTTCGGGGATAGATGATTTTTTCACCATTGCGGGTATGATCGGGACGATCGTTTTCGCCCTCCGAATAATGCTGACACTCTTCATTGCTACAACCGTTGTCGGACAAGAAAAGGATGAGCGTATTGTCAAGCTGACCATTTCCGCGTAGTGTGCGGATCAATCTTCCGATGCCCTGATCCATCCGGTCGACCATTGCCGCATGCACAGCCATCGCCCGGGCATCCCATTGACGATGGGGATTCTGCTCCCAAGCATCACTGAAATGACGCGGCGAAATGAATTCATTTTTTTGTTTTCCGAAAAGATTGAGTTCCTTCATTCTTTCATAACGTTTATCCCGGATTGCATCCCAACCCGATTGATAAACAGTTTCATAACGGGCGATATCCTCAGGCAATGCATGCAACGGCCAATGAGGAGCGGTATAAGACAGATAAAGAAAGAACGGATTCTCCTTTTCTGCAAATGTATTCACATAAGCGACTGCACTGTCAGAAAGCGCATCTGTAATATAATAGTCTTCGGGAACCTGCTTAACCGGCTCTTCGCCGTCAACCAGGCTGAAAGGATCGAAATAATCGACCACGCCATATATTGTTCCGTAAAATTTATCGAATCCCCTATTAACGGGATAGTTCGCCTTATCGGCAAAGTCCGGATAAAATACCTGATGGTTCAGCCAGTCGCGTTGGTCTCGACGCAACGGTGTTTCGGCAACATGCCATTTCCCGATCATCCCCGTCTGATATCCTCCCGCTTTCAAAACCTCCGCAATCGTAACTGCATTGGTAGAAAGAGTACCACGGTATCCGGGTTTGTTTTCATCGAACGTCATTCTTCCGATTCCCGCCTGATGCGGATAAAGTCCGGTAAGCAGGGAAGCCCGGGTAGGACAACTGCGGCCGGCATTGTAGAAATGGGTAAAACGCATTCCCTCATAAGCCAGACTATCGATATTCGGGGTCCGAATCTCTCCGCCATAACAACCCAGATCGGAATATCCGAGATCGTCGGCAAGGATGATGATAACATTGGGTTTGGAATCGTTACGGGCAGTCAGTATCGATGCGGGAAAACATCCGGCGACCGCAAGAGAATAAATAATTTTTCTTTGTTTAGCTCTATTCATGTTGTATAAACAGTTTTACATAATCTGAAATAAGGAGTACGATTAACAAAGAAAGACCACATTCTCTGTGTATGATAAAACAATCGTGTCAGTTTGTATTAAATTTTAGTCAAAAAAAATTCCGTTGCAAATCTAATACGATTAACGGATTATCAAATGCAAAAAAGACAGTTAGGAAAAATTCCGGACTGTCTTTTTTGGGGTTGCAATACAAAAATAAATTTATTTCAGGTCAGATGCGAAAGAGGATTGACCGCTTAATTGGATGAGTTTAGCTGGAAGGGAAGTAAAAAAACCGAATCCGAAAGGAAGCCTTCTGATCGTCTGTCATAACTATTTGAATAGAAAGTCAGATGCAGATATCCTTTTTGAGGAAGCTCCGGCATTTCGAATGTCTCAATGTAAGTCGCATCACGATTATTCGCCTCATTCTGGGTCAGATTCACTTTAAAATCATAAAAAAGCGTATCCTGCGATGTTTTATTATACACCAGCTTGAATTCAGGTTTAGAGTCGAATGGAATTACAAAGGTGAAATTCAGGTAGTTTCTGTCAATTGTTGTTTGTTCCAGGTAAGGGGCATAAAAAAATCTCAGTTTATCATTTGGGAAAAGATCCGTTTCCTCACTTTTGGCTTCCGGTTTATACACGTCCATCGGCTCATAAATAAGTTGAGTAATCTCGTACGGATTATTCTTAGAACCACTTGCAGATTCAGGTTGCTTATCGTAATTGATTTCAAAATAACGGAAATACAGACGATCTCCTTCTTCAAGCTCCGCATGCTCCTGATTAAGTAAACCCGCGGTATAGAACTTTTGTCCACCGTCTAGTTCTACAATAACGAGACCTGCCTCATCGGCAACGACAGTTGCGATAAAATCGGTACAAATCCGGATAGAATCGTTGTCTTTATTGCATCCCGCAAACAAAAGAAGGGATAACAATGCTGTAATCAGAAAATTGTTTCTTTTCATAAGAAGTAAATTATAGGTTTATGTAAAGGATCAGAACAGGGTTCGCAGGCCGATATTCAGATTGAATGCAAGCTTATCGTCGGTCCAGCAGGATCTCAGATTTCCTTTCGACCAGTATTTCATCAGAGCCGGTTCCAGATAAATTTCGAGCGAACGAATCAGTCTGTAAGAAGCTCCGGCATTGATTCCGGCTCCCCAAACAGGCTCTTTCTGCCGGAATTTAGAAGAATTGTTTTTTCCGGCCAGCGAAAAACGCTGATCTGCATGCAGATTGATATTGACCTCTCCCGAAATACCGGCGTATAAACGGAAATATTTCCGTTCGAATAACTGATAGTTCAGATTAACAGGTACGCCAAGGAAATGAAGTCGCTGCGTTCCATCGACATGAGCACTCGCAACCTGTCTGAATTCGGAATAATGATAGGAGTACAAAATACCTGTTTCGGCAATGATCCGGGGAAACAACTCATACCCGACCGAAAAACCGGCACGCAATGGCATGCGGTGTTTAAATCCGGATATTTCATTTTTATCGAACGTCCGGCTCAGACGACCTTGTGCATCCATAGCCAGACTGATAGCTTCGTAACTGTTGTAAGCGATTAGATTATTCATCGGATCGTTCTTGCTGACTTGTGTGAAATTGGAGGCCAGCAACCCCATCGTAACCCGTCTTTTGGCCGGCTGTCTGCGGTGATGAAACGAATCATAAGCTGATTCGTGCTTGTTTTTCATACGATGCAAGGGATATGCCGACGCATGATCCGGTTCAGTCATCTTCTTTTCCGGTTCCTTTTCGGACTGACTTTCCTTTACCGCAACTGCCGGATGATCTGTCATTTCCGGTTCTGCGGTGTTATCCCGGATTATTTGTTTTGTCGGTTTAGTTGCACTTTCTATACAAACAGGATAGTTGGTAGATTCGGTCGGGATCAGAGCATTCATCACTTCATCCGGAATATCAGCATTAGCCATTACCGGCTTTTCCTCACTTTGTAGGCTGTTCATAAAATGAATGCCCAGCCATCCGCATGTACCGAGAATTACAACAGCCGCAGCAGCAACACGCCAGAAAGAGAACGAAGATGCCGACTGAGGAATTTTTCCCTCAATCTCCGACCATTCCGGAAGCTCTCCATCCCATTCGTATCCGGTGAGTTTGCGTCTGAACAATTCGTCAAATTTATCTTTCTGCATATTCATATTTTGTTCCGTATTCGGATAATACAAGCTGTTGTAAATGTTTTCGGGCTCTGCTATACTGAGACCGGGAGCACCCTTCGGATATATTCAGCATTGCCGCTATCTCCTGATGAGAATACCCTTCGATCGCATAAAGATTGAATACCGTGCGAAATCCTGTTGGCAAAGACTCAATCATTTCGGTAAGGTCTTGTGCCGAAAGAGATTCTATAACAGAGTATTCGGTAGCACAAGCGGCTTCATGCTGAACAGGATCATAAGACTCCGTAAAAAGAACATTCCGTCGCAAATGCTGAAGAGCCGTATTGACGATGATACGCCGGATCCATCCCTCGAACGAACCGATTCCCGTATAGCTGTCGAGGTTTGTGAAAACGGATACGAAACCCTCCTGCAAAAAATCACGAGCAGTCTCCACATCCGCCGTATAGCGCATGCAAACTCCCATCATTTTACGCGCATACAGATCATATAGCGCCTTCTGCGCTGCGGGATTCTTCTGTCGGCACTTCTCTATAAGCACTGTTTCGGTCATCGTGTTTTCACTTGTTCTTAATAGAAGGCTCTTCAATTTGAAAAGATGGTGCAAAAATAGTTTACGTTGCATGATAAATGTTTAATTTAACTATTTTAACGGATATCTAACTGATCCAGTGGAGCATGAAAAGGGTTTTAAAAGAAATGACCTACGTAAATATGAAACTTCTTTCGTAACTTTGCGCACTAAAGAAAATTTTGAAGAATATGGGGCTGCATAATTACTCCAACATCATCACCCAAACGGTAGATGAATTATCGGAGATAAAATCGTATCAGGGACTTTGCCACCAACATCGCGACGGAGAGCCATTCCCGTC
>JBOFCW010000335.1:0-3772 GCA_051646395.1 Bacteroidales bacterium | reverse complement strand
GCGTGGGTGATGGCGATTTCATGATTTCTTTATAGATTTGTATTCAAGAAAATACAAAAACTGCTCCTGATGGATTTAAGTAAGAACAAAATAAAGATGATCCGTGCGCTCGAAATGAAAAAGCACCGACGAGAAACCGGGCTATTCGTGGCGGAAGGCAATAAGCTGGTAACGGATAATCTGGCCGGGATGAAATGCGAAACACTAATCGCTACGCCGGAGTGGTTTGCCGCCAATCCGAAGGCCGTCGCACCGGAAATGATTACCGCGACGCGCGAAGAGATAGGTAAGGCGAGCTTTCTGAAAACTCCGCAAGAGGTGATGGGCATATTCCGTCAGCCGGAATACGACCTGCATCCTTCTGAACTGAAACAGAAACTGACGTTGGTGCTCGATACGGTGCAGGATCCGGGCAATCTGGGTACCATCATCCGGTTGGCCGACTGGTTCGGCATCGAAAACATCGTTTGTTCACCCGAAACGGCCGATTGCTTTGCGCCGAAAACAGTGCAGGCTACGATGGGAGCCATCGCTCGCATACGGGTTCATTACACTCCTCTGGTTCCGTTTCTGGAGCAGATGACGGAAGTACCGGTTTACGGCACATTTCTGGAAGGTGAAAATATCTACAGCAAATCGCTCTCGCAAAACGGCCTGGTCATCATGGGCAACGAAGGGAAAGGTATCAGCGACGCATTGCGTCCGTTCATCACCGACGAGGTACATATCCCGAGCTTCCCCTCCGACCGGGAAACATCGGAATCGCTCAACGTAGCGATCGCGACGGCGATTATCTGTTCGGAATTCCGCAGGAATCCGGGGATTTGATTTCCGGATCTGTTCATCCAAAAAGTCCTCTCATTCTCCTGATGCGTTTTTGCATCCACAGAGAATGAGAGGACTTTTTTTGTATAGATAAAATTTGTTCCTATATCAGCTTCATACAACGCGTATCCGGAAGTTCGCACCCATCGGGCAAATTATAGGGATACAATTTCCAGATGGAAATCCGATCGCCCGCTACGGGTGCCACACCCGGCGCTTCGGGAGTGGCATCGTTTCGCAATACGAGCAAAGCCCCGTCATAGAAACGGGTAAACGGCGTTTCCCGGTCGAGGGGCCGGATCTCTTTCAACGCATGATTTTCATCTACAAGAAGCATGGCACATTTATAGCGCGCTCCGGGCACAAGAATCAGGTGTGCGGCAAATCCTTCCGTCATAAGCTTACTGATTTTTCTTATTAATTATTTCTGCAGGGATAACGAATCCGATTGCAACTGAACCGGCAAAACCGAATCCGGCAGGTTTTGGTCTAAAGAATCTGCCGGGAGTGTGGTTGCGAGCGAATCGGCTGCGGCTACTTCCCGGTGATGATAGCGCATCATCGAGACGCTGTCGATATAAACTGGTGCAAAACGCGGCGAATCACAACGACTGATCATGGAGACAGTACCGAACAACATTCCGGTATTCAACTCCGGAAGGACGTTCAATTCAAGCGTTACCCGACCATTCTTCACAGGAAAGGCGTTCAACTGTTCCGACTCGCTTCCTTTCTGGTATCCCAGAGCCAGATAAGCATATGCTACCGAATCGGGGGGCAGGTTATTGAAGCGCATGCTCCATACGATCTTGTCTTTCTCCCTGAAATTCGAATCCCCTTTGATTTCAACAATGCGGGTCGTAGCAAGCAAAGCCGGATCCAAAATGAACTGAGCCGGTTTGCGCCATAAATCCGCCGAATCGCCGACCGGAGTAAGCAGGCTTTTCTCATAAGCGGTAAGCTCGGTCGTCAACAAATCCCGTTGGGCATTGAGGCGCTCGGTGACCCGTTGATAAATCTTCATATACTGGTCGAGATTGGCTCCGTAATAAACCATCGAACTATCGAACTCCGCTTTGGTGATGGCATTCTCGCGAAAAACGCCTGCCATCAGTTTCTGTTTGCTTTCGAGCGTACGGTATTGGGAAGGAAATTCATCCATGATACCCTCTGCGATATGCACGTCGTATAAAACCTGCTCCATCTTCTTGTTGTCGAGCACTCCCTCTGGAACCCGGGCACATGCCAGAACCGTCAGACAGACAGAAATCAGGATAATTTGATATAGTCTCATTGAAATGATTCGTTTTAAGCCTTGATTTGCGGTTCGGCAGTCTCTTTTTTCTTGGGTTCATCGCCAAGATGATGACGATAAAAGATAAACAACAACGCGACGCCTACCGTGATCGCCGAATCGGCGATATTGAAGATCGGACGGAAGAACAAAAACTCCTCTCCGCCTACGAACGGCATCCATTGGGGCCAGTTGAAACTGAAAAGCGGAAAGTAAAGCATATCGACCACCTTGCCATAAAACAAAGGTGCATATCCGCCCCCTTCCGGGAACATGGTCGCTACCTGACCGTAACTATTGGAAAATATCTTGCCATAGAAAACCGAGTCGATGATATTACCCGTAGCTCCGGCGATAATCAGTGCGATACAAAGGATAAACCCGGTAGAATAACGTTTCTTAATACAACTGTATAGGTAGTAACTGAACGCCCCGACCGCCACGATGCGGAATAACGTCAGAAAGAGTTTGCTGAAAAGTTCGATGCCATAGGCCATCCCATTGTTCTCTGTGAAATAGATGAAAAACCATGGAGTGATTTCAAAACTCTCATGCATCGTCATGTGTGTTTTAATCCAGATTTTGGAAGCCTGATCGGCAAGTAGCACCAAAAAGATAACAAGCAGGGACAACTGACCCTTCGTGAATTTTAATTTACTCATATTGAATGTTGATGTTTGACTGATTTCGCGCGTGGACATAAAAAATTCGACATTCCTAAACCGCGGTATGCAAATTTAAAAAAATGTCGAATCTTTACAGGTATTTCTAAAAGAAATTACTTCTTGGCTTGCTTGGCATCAATAGATAGTGTGGCATGAGGAACTGCCTTAAGACGCTCTTTGGGTATCAATTTTCCTGTTTCACGGCAAATCCCGTAAGTTTTATTCTCGATACGTACCAATGCCGCACGCAAATGCTGAATAAACTTCATCTGACGCTGTGCCAGCTGGCCCGCTTCTTCTTTCGATAAGGTAGCAGCACCCTCTTCCAATACTTTGAAGGTAGGAGCTGTATCAGAGTCATCATTACCATCTGTATTCATCACTGCCGATTTCAACAAGTCATAATCATGATACGCTTTTTCAAGCTTCATCGTGATAATCGCTTTGAATTCCTCCAATTCGGCATCTGAATATCGTGTTTTTTCTGTCATCGTCATTCTGATTAATTAGGTTTTTATAGAAACAATATATAAATACAAAAGTTCTTGCAAAAACATTAATATAAAAATATTAATATCTATTCAATGATTGGACGCGAAATTACGAAACTATATGTCATTTACAAATTTTTGCACTAATATTCCGTTTCCTTAAAATGTTAAAAAGGGAAAGCAGTCATGAATCGATTCGATTCAAACTGCTTTCCCTCCTTTATAGATTCAGTTATGCTTTTTTGATTTCGGCATAAAGGCTAAAATCATCCATTTCAAGTTCAGTCGCACCAGCCTCTATATCTGCCAGTTCAACAGAATTTGCCAATACCTGCGATGCAATGTAGTGCTTGAAAGCTTCGATCGCTTCGTCGGTTTGCGGATTACGTGAAATCTTAACGTCGATTTTATCCGTGATTTCGAATCCGCTCGATTTACGGATATTCTGAATACGGTTGACAAGCTCACGGGCGATACCTTCTTTGCGAAGGTCTTCT
>JBOFCW010000333.1:0-2109 GCA_051646395.1 Bacteroidales bacterium | reverse complement strand
TAAGGGTTATCCTTATAAAGGTCTGTTCTGAATTGTACAAAAGTTTTTAAATCTTTTTTACGAGTAATCGCTTTAATTGTTACCATATAATTTAAAAATCGCCATTAATCATGTCCATATCTCCCTGATCCCTCTGTTGCTGACGATTTCCTTTTTTCTTAGAAGATAATCCGGCATTACCGAAATTATAGCTCAAGGTTAGTGAGAAAACACGTCCTCCCCATTGGGATACAGAGTACTCTGTGAAGTTGTTCCCCCAGCTTCTTGTTTTGTTTTTTCTGGAGTCCAAAATATCACGAGCCGTCAAAGATACGTTTAATTTTCTATTTAAGAAAGATTTGCGTAATCCAATGTCTAAAGAATAGGTGTCTTCGGTGATACTCTGAGGACGTTTAACCCTTGAATTATAGCGACCTGTGAGCTGAAGCATGATCATCTGAGGCAATGAAAAATTAGCAATCATTTGTGCATCCCAGTTAAAATCTTCAACTCCTTTGTAGTATGTATTCATGTAAGAGAATCCATCTGCTTTGTTATAATACAGATTAACAGTAGTAGTCAGATCCAGGAGTGTGAATAATCTGTTTTTGCCTACCAGCTCTACTCCGGCAGACTGAATGTTTGTCAGATTACCATACGTACTGTATTTGATTCCATCTTCAACAAAAGAAACATTTTGAATCACATCGTCTGTTTTACGGTAATAAACAGAGGTACTCAATGTATGTTTCTCCCATGTTTTGAGATAATTGAATTCAAGAGCAGTCGTAAATTCCGGTTGGAGGTTCGGATTTCCGTACGAAATATTTGTTGAATCTGAAATGTTCTTATAGCTGCTCAGCATCCTGCCACGCGGGCGGTTTATCCTGCGTGTGTAGCTTAGCTGCAACTCATTGTCTTTGGGCAAAGAGTAGCTTAAGAAAAGGGTAGGGAAAAGGTCGAAGTAATCCTTTTTATATCTGTCCATAACCGGATTGTTCAACGTCGGATAAACGTAGCTTTTATTATCCATAAAGGTATACTCTCCGCGTAATCCAGCCTGATAACCAAAAGCCTTATATTTACCCGAATAGTTAAGATATGCAGCATAAATGTCTTCGTTACTGTCGAAATTGTTACTCATAGCAGCAACTGGATTAAGCTCATTTTCATTTGCACCCTGAAAACCATAAGACTTGCTGTTTCTTGTACCAATATCCCCTTTTATACCGGCATCAATTTTAGCTAACTCAGAGAATTTCTTGCTATAATCAGCCTGAAATTCCACTGATTTTCTTTTTGTGTCCGATTTTTGTTGCTGATAAAACAGGTTTTCCGGATTAAGAACAGGAAATTGCTTGTAACGCGAATCGTCATTGCGCAACATCTGATCAAAAGAGATACTTGCAGAAAAGTCATGATCTTTCCCAATCTCTTTCTGATAATTTAGTCCGATATCAAACATTTTGTGGGATCCGTCACTTTTTTGTTCACGGATGTTGGAAGGACGTGATCCGCTATATTCGTATTTTGCTTTGCCGTCACTGTCGCCGTACATTCCCATTAGCGTAAGACCAAGATGATCCTTATCTGTGATATTGTAAGTAACACCTCCCCGGAAGAAAACACCTAGCGGATTCATGTTTGTACGCTGTTTTGTGTTGAGCAGAATGGACTGATCTTCAAAGTCCGTTTCCCGTTCTGAATCAGACTTCATTTTAAATTTATGAGAACGGAATCCTACATTGGCATAGTATTCCCATTTCTTTGAATTATAGTTGATATTCAAGCTTCCATTGGCCCCACCGAATGTATCGGCTCCGGCGCTTACACTACCGTAATAACCAGCCTTACGGTCTTTTTTCAGAATGATATTAATGATTCCGGCGGATCCTTCCGGGCTGTATTTAGAAGAAGGGTTCGTAATTACCTCAATGCGTTCGATCGTTTCAGCCGGCATTTGTTCGAGTATTTGTGCCCGGTTATCTTCGTTTAAGCCTGAAGGACGTCCATTGATCCATACTGTGACACTTGAATTATTGCGTAGCGATATGTTACCTTCGGGATCGACATTGACAGACGGAATATTTCGCAGGATATCAGATGCTCCGGCTCCGGCTGAAGCAATAC
>JBOFCW010000296.1:0-5320 GCA_051646395.1 Bacteroidales bacterium | reverse complement strand
AGAACGTTCATGGCGTTACCGAATACCTCGATACCTCTGGATATACTGATCCGGTCAATATAGCGGTCGAATTGGATCGCACTTGCTGCGTCGCCGTGGGTGACGATTCTGTCGAAATGGATATCTTTGGCAGCTCCGTTAAACATATAGAAGCCGCGGGCGCCCGTGCCGAAAGTTTCGATTTCGTGCATGAAATTAATTTTGCCCGTATTGCCTGCATTGATAAACCCACATCCATTGGCTCCGTGGGTTTCTATTCTGTCCGTAATGGTTGCATGTTCGATTACTCCCCAGTTATAAAGCCCCATTTCGTTACCGCCATAGCAGGTGATGCGTCCGTAAACATCCATGTGCTTGACCAGTGTGCGGTAGCAAATGCCGATACCCGCAGCAACCAGATTAGCTACTCCTTTGCCTATTTCTCCTTTCGTGTAAATATGACCGCAGGAAAGAATGTTGACCAAAACAGATCCCATGCGTTGCTCTGTTCCGCAAAGAACCAGTCCGGAACCTTTTATTGGATTGGTTTCACCACCACAAGAAAAATGAGTGATATCGACTTCTATTTCCGTATTATCTTCACTTTTATTCCAAACGGTAAAAGCACCTTGCATCATATCTACGCTAAACCGGTTCGGACAATCGGTCAGATGTATCATCGATGCGTTTTTTACGTGTACAAACGAGGCTTCGATACGTCCTTTCTTTGTTCTGTTATCAACGATAAAGGAGATCTGGCCAGTAACGGAGATTCTTGTCAGATGATGTGTATTCAAACTCTCCATCTCAGGATCCTGATAGATCGCCCGTTTGTCAGGAGAAGCTTCGATCATCAGATTTTTTAGTTCATTCCCTTTAGAGAGGCAAAAACCGTCAACGCCGGATTTGAAAACGATTTTTCGGCCGTCGAATTCGCCGTTTAAGCTTTGAAAAGGCATCAGGTTAATGGACGGAACATTTTCAAGGTCATTTCTCAAAATCAGATATCGGGCTGTGCGATCTTGAGATGCGGCAACCAGCTCTTCCACTGTATTGATAATTCTGAATACTGACATATGATAATTAGTTTAATAGTGCATGTATGCTGTTTTATAAAAAACAACTCATAACAAAGATGGTTCGTTTTCGTGGATCATCTGTATTTTGATTGATAAAAAGAGCCGGATAGTTGAAAAGTTTCGGATGTTCTTTTAAAAACTTTTCAGGGAATGGCAATGCCCGAAATAAAATCTTATTTTTGAAAGTTTTGTTTTCTGAAATATGAACTGATTGCAGCATCAGGGCTGATCCCGTGGCTGAATTCGATTTAATCTAAAAAATAAAGAAGTATGTTCATGCATGAATTACTTCCTGAGTTGCGCTTGCGCTGGGCAAAGATTCAGGATCAGATGAAAAAAGAAGGAGTAGAAGGCTGCTTGCTTTCAAGTTCGGTGAATTTATTCTATGTTTCCGGACGGGTATTCAATGGGTTTGCATATGTGCCATTACAGGGGGAGCCTTTTTTCTTTGTTCGCAGACCATTGGGAATGAGTCAGGGACAGCTTTTTTATATCCGAAAACCAGAAGATATATCGCAAAAGCTGGTTTCGGCGGGAATCAATCCGGCTTCAGTTGTCGCCTTGGAAGCAGATTCACTCACATACAACGAATATAAAAGGCTGGAAAGTATTTTTTCTGATTCTGAGAAAAAGAATGCAAGTACTCTGTTAAGAGAAGTGCGAGCGATAAAAACAGCCTACGAGATTGCTCGTATGAGGGAGTCCGGGATTAAGCATGCAGCCGTTTACAGCCATGTGAATGCGGTTTTTCGTGAAGGAATGACGGATGACGAAATGAGTATCGAGCTTGAAACGATAGCCAGACGGCTCGGAAATCTGGGGATTTTCAGAATTTTCGGTTCCTCGATGGAAATCTTTATGGGAAGCGTTTTGGCGGGGGATAATGCCGACAATCCCTCCCCATATGATTTTGCTATGGGGGGAGAGGGCATGAACGCCTCTTTACCGGTGGGTGCCAACGGTACTCTGTTACGTCCCGGGATGACGCTGATGATCGACATGGGAGGTAATTTTACAGGCTATATGACGGATATGACCCGCGTTTTTTCGATTCATGCCCTAACCAATGATTTGGCGATTCTGGCTCACCGTGTTTCGATGGATATTCAGCGGGCAATTAAAGAAGTTGCACGTCCCGGAGTTCCGGTCAAACAACTCTATGAACTGGCCTTGTCTATGGTCAGAGAGAATCAGTTGGAAAAGTATTTTATGGGACACAAGCAGCAGGCCGGTTTTATCGGGCATGGTGTAGGAATCGAGATTAATGAGATTCCTGTGATCGCCCCGCGTTCGGAACATGTGCTTCGTGAAGGAATGATTTTTGCCCTTGAACCCAAATTCGTTATTCCGGGAGTAGGTGCGGTCGGTATTGAAAATACTTTTGTGGTTTTGGCCGATGGATTGGAACAATTGACCAATTATGAAGAACAGATACAGGTTTTGGAGTAGGATTAAAATTATTCAAAAGGGATTCAATTTTTGAAAAAATAGAATGGTTGTAAAATAAATAGATTTTAGATTAACATTATTCATCCATTTTTAATTCGAAAAAAACAAAAACACATTGCCTTGGTAGCTGAAAATCTTATCTTTGTGCAACTTGTTTTATAAAATCTAAATACAACAAGTATTTATTATTGATAATTATTACGAATATATATAAGGTCACGTCATGGATAAAAAAATTCAGGAATTAACGGACAAAATTTACAAGGAAGGCGTAGAAAAAGGGAACGCTGAAGCACAACAAATTTTGGCCGATGCTAAAAAGAAAGCTCAGGAAATTGAGAACAATGCCAAACAGCAATCAGAAAAGATGCTTGCGGATACTCAGAAACAGATGGATGAGCTGAAAAAAAATACGATTTCGGAACTCCAGCTTTATGCAGGACAATCTGTTGAGGCATTGAAATCGGAAGTGGCGAATCTGGTTACAGATAAACTTGCGACTTCCGCGGTAGAAGCGGCAATGGAAGACAAGGAATTCATGCAGAAAGTAATTCTTGCTTTGGTTAGCGAATGGGCTCAGAAAGAAGAATTGGTGATTGAAACAGAAGATGCTGATATCTTAAGAACGTTTTTTGAGGCAAAAGCGAAAGATTTATTGAATAAGGGTGTTGAAATCAAACAAGTGAACGGATTGAAAACAGAGTTCTCCGTAGCACCGGCAGATGGCGCATTTAAGGTGACATTCGGTGAAGCTGAATTTGTAAACTATTTCAAAGAATTTCTGCGTCCGCAACTTGTAGAGATGCTTTTCTCCAAGTAACCGGTTTTTATCACTATTTTATCTTACCTGACGAAGTTTTCTGCGATATTGATTCATCACAATGTTTTATTACCCGTCTTGACTTCGTTTATCATTGATTGATTTATGAGTAAATATTATTGTCTGATAGCCGGATTACCCGACATTCATATCGACGACCAGAAACTCACCTATTCGGTAGCGGAGTTTAAGGACGAAGTCTATGAACAGTTGTCGGAGGATGATCGTAAACTATTCGACCTGTATTTTCTGAAATACGACAATGCGAATTTGCTAAAGTATCTCAGAGATAAAGATGCAGAATTGGACTCGCGTGGATTATTCTGCGTCGAGGACCTGGAGATTCTGATAAAACAGGTGAAAGAGGGAGATCAACCGGCAAAAAAAGTGCCGGTTTATCTGGCTACGTTTATCGCTTCATGGTTTGATGAAAAATCACGTGAAGAAGGAATCCTGCCCGAAGATATACTCGCTTCGCTTTATTATGATTATGCAGTAAGTGTATCCAATCATTTTGCGGCAGACTGGTTCGGGTTTAACCGGGATCTGAATAACTTATTGATTGCGGCCTCTGCACGTAAATACCATTTTGATGCGACAAATTTTATCGTGGGCGACAATGAAGTAGCCCGTGCGCTTCGTTCTTCTGCTGCCCGTGATTGGGGACTGAGCGGAACGATCGATTTTCTTGATGCGGTACAGCGAATCGGAGAAGAAACTGAACTTTCGGAAAAAGAGCGTAAAATAGACCTGTTGAAATGGAACTGGCTCGAGGAGAATACGTTCTTCCATTATTTTACAGCTGAGCGTTTACTGGCTTATCTGTTGAAACTGGAGATTATTGAACGCTGGTATCGTCTGAGCAAAGAAAAAGGGGAAGAGCAGTTGCGTGAGATGATTGCCCGCTTGAAAAGTGAAGTGAAACTTCCTGAAGATTTTGAATAAATAAGTATTAACACAATATGGCTACAAAAGGATTAGTAAAAGGGATTGTATCCAATCTGGTTACGGTTGAGGTTGATGGTCCCGTTTCACAAAATGAGATTTGCTTTATCTCTACCGGTGGCGTAAAGCTGATGGCCGAGGTAATCAAGGTTACCGGCAAGAATGCCTTTGTACAGGTTTTCGAAAGCACACGCGGACTCAAGGTGGACGCAGAAGTGGAATTTGAAGGACACATGCTTGAGGTAACGTTGGGACCAGGTATGCTTTCTCGCAATTACGATGGTCTGCAAAATGACCTGGATAAAATGCAAGGTGTTTTCTTGCAACGTGGGGACTATACGTTCCCGTTGAATGAAGAAAAACTTTGGGGATTTAAACCGCTTGCGAAAGTGGGTGATAAGGTTAAGTCGGCCGATTTTTTAGGTGAAGTGATCGAAAACTTCCAGCCGCTTAAAATCATGGTGCCTTTTACTTTTGAGGGAACGTATACGGTTAAAAGCATTGTAGAAGAGGGTGAATACAACATCTACAAAGTAATTGCCGTTTTGACGGATGAAGAAGGAAAAGATCATGAAATAAACATGATTCAGAAATGGCCTGTAAAAAAGGCTGTCGTAAACTATAAAGAAAAACCCCGTCCGTTCAAATTGCTTGAAACAGGAGTGCGTACGATTGATACGGTCAACCCGATCGTTGAGGGTGGTACAGGGTTTATTCCGGGACCGTTCGGTACAGGGAAAACAGTACTTCAGCACGCCATTTCGAAACAGGCAGAAGCGGATATCGTAATTATCGCGGCTTGTGGTGAGCGTGCGAATGAGGTAGTAGAGATCTTTACTGAATTTCCGGAACTGGTCGATCCGCATACAGGGCGTCCGTTGATGGAGCGTACGATTATCATCGCCAATACGTCGAACATGCCGGTTGCGGCTCGTGAGGCTTCTGTATATACGGCTATGACTCTTGCTGAATACTATCGTTCGATGGGACTGAAAGTATTGCTGATGGCCGACTCTACATCACGTTGGGCTCAGGCTTTGCGTGAGAT
>JBOFCW010000280.1:0-4901 GCA_051646395.1 Bacteroidales bacterium | reverse complement strand
GCAGGAACTCCCCCTGGACCTTTTTTATCAGCAGTCACCGCATAAACCGGAAAACCACCTTGTACACTAGCTAGATTATTTACTGTAGCACGCGTAGTAGTCGCACTAAAATTGATCACATTCGGGTTGTTAGTACCCTGATTGTCTTCGAACACATCATTGCTCGAACAGCTTGATAGAATAAGTCCGCACGTAGCGAATCCTAACGCAATTTTTTTCATATTTATGAATAATAAAAAAGTTAATATTTAATTTTTCCTATTGTATCGTTATGTTTTCATCGTCATCCCAGTCGCCCACTCCGATATCGCCGGAGACTTCGGGCAGTGTAAGAGAGATAGGTATTTCTACCCTTTGTAAGTCCTGTTTACTCTGTGGCTTCACAAAGTAGTTGTACACATGATGTGTGATATTAAATTCCAGTTCAGAAGGATCATCGGGATAGTATCGTCGGCCATCCACAAAGATCACGTCCACACCCAACGAATAATCCGACGTTTGAGGCAAAGCCCCGAAAGTGCGGAAGGTTTTCTCGGTTGTCCCGTCCGTCTTACTTCCGTTCAGAGGTTTCCGACCGTTGAACGTGAAAAAGAACGTTGCCGGAGAGTAGTGAGTCGTTCGCGAACTCAGATACACCTTGTTGGCAAATCCACGCTTTGCACCTCGCATCAGCTGAGCCGATCGCAGATTCTTGACGGTAGCAATGACCCGGCAGTCGTGCGTGAGTCGTCGCAGCGGAATGACCAGTGTATGGTCAGGCGCTTTGCTTAGCAACTCCGGCGAACGAGTTTCGTTGACCGTTTGCTCCGTCACACTGTAATCCCGTATAGACCACGAAGCCATTTTGGGCACATCGAGCATGAAACGCTCACCGGGCGAGGGCTTGTAGAAGTCGTAAGCCGAAGGATTGTCGGGGTAAACCTCTGCATGAATCCGCTCGAAGCTGTTGATATCCCGGAAATAAACCGATTCGTGCCAATAGACATCCGTCACCGATTCATTCATGATCATCACATCGTAATCGCCTGTCGGTACCTCAATCGCCCCATCCGAAACATTCCCCTCGAGATAAAGCTCAAAAGGCTTATTCCCGTTTTTGGGAAAGAAGCGAAACGAAACACGATGCACAAAATCATCCGCCTGCCCCGAATAAGGATCAATCCCCGATTTACTCCAGTCTACCCGAACAGGAATCAGCGCGCTCCGGTGCTTACAGCTATCGTAAAGCTCCTGACGCTGACAACCCGAACTACAGCATATTAAAGCAATCAGCCAGAACAGATTGAATTGCTTCATAAACTACCTCCTTTCTTTTTCTGATTGTTAATCAGCCAGACTAAAGATATTTTTGCCCGTGTAGGGCCAATCCAGGTATATCGTCCGCGCTTCTGCCGAATCGGATACCAGGTATCGTCTTCACAAAAATGCGCTTCGTAAGTACGGTAGTCGGTTCGCATCATACCAACGCCTAAAGAATACTCCATCGATAAGTGTTCGGATATGCGATGAGCAAATCCACCACTGACACCGGCAGCAATAAAGAATTCGCCCTGAACTCCTTTGCCTTTCCACTCCACATCGTACAGACCACCTCCGGCATAGAGTCCGGCAAACCAGCCATTGAGCAACCGTTTCTTCTCGCGGTTGCCAAACCAGTAGCGACCTTCAAGGTTTCCGTTGAGAATCTGCAACCGCGAGCGTTTACTGTCGGCACGTCCGTTGTCCAGGATCCACCAGGGGAATACCCAGTCGGCGGCAATGGAAAAACGGTTTTGAATCGGAAACTCGATTTCTACATTCAATGCCGAGGCCAAATCAAACAACAGATTTGTCTTCAGGGCAAACGGAGGTAGTAAATCTCCCACATCAATCTGCGGATTGCCGAAACGAAACATCAATCCGGCTTGCAGATAAGGGGTCGTAGAGAACCGATGTGGCTTATCCATTGACTGAAGCATATTCAGTCCCGGTTGTACATAAGCCCCGATTAAGGGTAGCGGATTGTACATAAACCGTGTGGCAATATGCACACCAGCGTCATGCTGTTTTCCGCTCCGGTAAGCGATCCCTGCCAATGCTGCCGCTTCGAAGCGATTCAGTTTGGCCTGGCGGGTAGCAAAAGCAGAGAGATTCAATACATAGTTGAGATTGGCACCCTGCGTTTGCGGTGTGTACAGATAATCGGCTTCGATAGCGTGGACCGGTGTAAACTTAAAACCGACTCCGCCTTTCATCGAGAAATCTGTCTGTACGATACCCGATTCACTACTTGCTTCCCATCCGGCTTCAATGCCGGCAGCTCCTGTCAGATAAAAACGGTGGAGCAGGGGATACCCTTTCGGAAAACGGGGAAGTGCATTCTCGGTTTGCTGATAGCGTAACTCGATCGCATTTCTTTTCTGTTCGGGTAATCCGCGCCTTTGGGCATGCAGAGCACCCGTTGCAGCGAACAATAAAGTTCCTGCAAACAAAAAGTGAGAATATGTCCAAAAGCGTTTCATAAATTTTTCCTATAATAATATCTTTAAAACTCTACTAATTCGACGATGTCCATGACGTCGCTATCTAAGCGAGCCAGATCCTTTAATGACGGATCAAGTGAGAAAGCCCTTCGTAAGGACTCCATTGCTAAAGTGAGATTTTCATTCCGATTGGCGCATACAGCGCGGATATACCACATTTGTGCATTATCGGTATTGGAGGATAACTCCAGTAAAGAAGTAATCCGTAGTTCGGCATCCCGGTTTCTGTTCATGCAAAGCAAGAGTAAAACTTCATTGAGTCCTCCTTTGGATGCAATAACCGGATAAGCCTCCTTATATCTGCCATTCAATGCTGCAATAACAGCCTTCAGATACATGTTTTCGTCGCGATCGGGCAATAGACTGCTTAATGAGTCGGCGATAGCAAATTCTTTCAGTCCTAATGCCATGATTGCCTGGTTATATCTGGCCTCCCAATGATCATATCTGTTGAGAGATGGTTCCAGCAAATCGAGTCGGTACTGCTTGTTGCGAATCAATGAAACAGCCATTTTGTTTGCGATGTACAGAAAGTCAGGATATTGTTCCATAGCTTGCTGATAACATTGCATCCGGTTCGGACTCTTGTCAGCCAACTCACAAATCCGATAATATTCGTATCGGGAGAAATCGCTCTCGCCTTGCTGATACTTCTCAAGAATCTCTTCATCTTTCAGTTTACGGAAGATGGAGTATTCAAGCGTGTATTCGGTTCGGCGCAGCTGAGTCAGATATACCGGAGCAATTTGCTCTTTGTATTCTTTCAGTTTTTTAAAACCCCAATGTGTGGGACCCGAAACTCCTTTATGGATCTGTATGATCGAATCAGCTTTATAGGCAAAAGGTAAAGAATCCTGATGCATCATACGAGCTACCTGTTCCCAGGATTCGACGTGAGCATCTGACTCTAAACGAATGAATTTCAATTGTCCGGGATCTACACTTTCTGTTATCTTGTTGAGGATAACCTGCGTTCTCTTTCGGGCTAAACTGAGATTCTTGTCATATGGTCCATCCGGCGAAGTATATCCTGTGACAGAGATACTCCGCAGAGTAGCCGATTCGTTGTTTAAAATCTTACTGATCTTTTCTCGGATCAGGCTGAGTTCTTCCCTATTCAGGGGATCATTGAGATCTACTGTTGCCTGGTTAATTTCAAATCCGATTCGGGAAACTCCCTTTTCACTCTTTAATGTCATTTCCGGTTTGGGAATAAGCATTGTGTCTGTGATTTCGACAGGAGTAAATCCGTAAGCCATAAACCGCATAGGATTTTTTGTTCCCCGTGCAATCGTGACGGTGTCTAAATAATCCTTATGATGTTGATAGAACCGATTGACAGCCAGATAGTATTCAGCTCTGAAATCCTGGTCCATATCTTTAGGCTCAATGTAAATTGAATCGAAATAGGCATAGATGTTTCCTTGTTCCTTTAATTGATTCGGAACAGCATAGGGTTGCAATGAGTCGCGAGAAATGTTAAATTCATTGAAGCGTAAGTTGTTATACTTGAAAATAGCTCCGTCGATAACGACCGGGCGGAAGTATTTGTAAGTTTTTTGTGTTACATTATAAAGAGTAGGCTGGACAATAAAGCGTGTATCGCTTTTGAATATTTGTGACGGGATCCTGAATTTTGTTTTTAGATGAAAGTAATTTCCTTTAACTTCTAAATCCGTAGGTTCGGCACCAATTTTTTTGTTTTGCACTTTTCCTATAATAATAACTTCTTCAAGCTCTATCTTTCTTTCGGTTAATTGCACGTTTAGTATTTGTCGATTATTTACGGCTATTTTTAGATCATCATAATCCGGATGATTGAAAAGTAATTCTGCATCGGGAGCTGCCTGAATAACAAAGCGTCCATCTGTGTCTGTTATTCCCAATAAAGTTCCCTGTGATGCTATAGCAACATCTTTGATAGTTTTTCCGGTTGCTAATTCGATGACTTTTCCCTGAATTCTAATCTTAGAATTTCCAAAAGTTGACTGTGAGATGCATAATAAAATTGCCAATATGTAAAATCGATGTAAATCAGCTTTTTGTATCATTCAATAAAATCTACCTGATAATATATTGTAATGAGATTCCAGCTTTGGTAATAGTCGGGATTATTTTTTCCTGTTCTTCCTGTTCCCGTTTCTTATTCCATGCTATTCCTAATCCGATATGTGGAACCAAATTGAATCTGGGAGATAGAACGAAACTATATCCGTAACCAATGCCGGCTCCAAGCATATTTCCTTTGCAGGAGTTTGATTTATGACGAATATCATACGCTGAATAAGCAAGATTAAGTCCTAAAAAATGACCATGCAGGGATTGTTTAAACCAATATCTGTATTCTGTAGAAAACCAGATATGTCTTAAAGATAAGTT
>JBOFCW010000278.1:0-13178 GCA_051646395.1 Bacteroidales bacterium | reverse complement strand
TTCCGAATTTCTAAAAATGTTTTTCATAATGGGTAAAAAAATGTAGTAAGTGGCCGGATTGTTTTTCATGCGGAAAAACAATCCACGCACAGAACTTTCCCGCTCTGATCGTGATGATTGGGGCGGGATCTTTTTATGTGCATTCAACTGATTCATAGTTAGTCTAGAATTAAAAGCCTCATCCACAACAATTTATCCTGGAAGCAAAACTCGAAACATCAAATTAGGATGAAATAAAAAAAGAGCCTGTCAGACAACAAACGTTCCGACAGGCTCTTAACCTCTAATAAAAACTTAAATACCGGTTATCGACCGAATCCGGTTATCTTTCCGCTGACTATGACTTCTGTTGAAAGGGATTCGGAAGATCAGTTATTTTATGATTACCTTGAATGTTTGCTCTCCGCAACGCACCAAATAAATACCTGCCGCTTCAATACGGATCATCTGATTACCTGTGGGTAAAGTGCGATTGAAAAGAGAACTTCCGTTCGTACGGAACACCTGTACTCTCTGAGAAGTAGTCAGATTCAAGACTAACATGTTTCCTTCTACCTGAAGAGATGCAGCCCCTTGCTGTATTCCCGAAAGATTACTTGAAACAGAAGTTGTAACTTCTGCCAACGGAGCGAAGGCTGTTTCTTCTGCGGCCGATACGACTTTGATGGTATAATAATAAGTCGTATTCTCTTGCGCATTTTCGACCGTATGGGATGTAGCCGAAGCATCCAAAACAACATCGGCGATGTATTTGCGTACCGCTCCGGTCGCATCCATTGCATGCGAACCGAAACCTTCCGCATAATCTTTTTCAAGATAAGTCCATTGCTGCGGATAAAACTTACGTGCAGGCGAATAAACGCCGGTTTTGCGGTAGATCGTCATGTCTTGCAGAATCGCTTTTTCATTGTTTTCTTCGCCGATCATATCGATGATCGTGCCGTTTTTCCGCAGAAATAGCGCATCGTTACCAGTGAAATAAAGAATCTTACATGGCGACGGATACCCGATAATCGTATCTGCCGCATTTTTGGCATCAGTCAGTTTCGAGTTACTATCCATCAACGAATAAGATTTACCCGATTCAAGATAAACATCGGGAAAATCGAAGCTGTATTTTTCGAGACTGCCCGAACCGTTTTCCTGCATGGTGATACGGTAATCACCCAGAAATACCGGTTTTCCGGTTCCGTTGAAAACTTCAAGACCACGGTTATTGGAGTAGCCCTCAACATATTTTGAGAAGAAAAGATCTTCAGCCTGTAACACGTCATTTTCCAACGTATAGGCTTTGAGGTGAATTTCATCCACGCCTTGTTGCGCTTCCCAGTTACAGGTAAATCCTCCGGAAGTAACCTGCGTCGCTTCCGTCACTTGCGGCTCAACCAAAAATGAACCTCCCTTTAATAAGATCGTACGAGTCGATTCTCCCATCGTAAAGATCAGCTTCTCTTCGATCACTCCGGCTGCTGTCGGCGTGAAATGAATATCATAGCTGATATTTTCTGCTGATTGTCCTGTTTTTTCGATGGTAAAATGCTGTAAGTCCGATGCCGGAAGTTCCGATGGAAGTCCGTATCCGCGAACTTGCAACGTACTGCTCTGTCCTGCCGAACCTGAACGTGTCTTGCCAAAATCGAGCCAGTAAGAAGAAAGCAGCAAATGATCTGCCGGTGTTTCCGTCATACGGCTGATTTCAATCTCCGTAATGAAGAAACGCGCATAGGTATCTTTCGTACTTTTAAACGTAACGGAAGCATTGTCCGCCACATCTTCGAAAACGACTTCATAGGGAGCCAGCGTACGATCGACTACATTGCCGCGCTCCATGCGTACGGTTTGTTTTGAGGCTTCGACGCCGTCGATCATCACCCAGATGTCTATGGTGTCGCTCGCCCAGGGTTGCGCTTTGAAATTCACTTTGAGCGTCGAACGCATTCCGTCGCCAAAAGAAAGTACAGGAGTCGTTACCCGACCCGGATTCACTTTGTCGCCCATTTTAAGAGCGCGTTCGCTTTCATAACACTGAAATTGCGACCAGCCGGTTTTGTTGTCGGCATTCTGATCGAGTGTCAGTTTTGTAGCTTCTGCAAAGAAGCCTCCGCCAGAGGCTCCGGACGAATAATTCGCAAAGGTTTCTACAAAAATAGGTGTGAAGTGTTGCCCTTTGGCAGAGAAAACTGTAATCAGACAGATACAGATCAGGAGTAGATGTTTGTTCATAACAATTAATAAAAAAATAAATGTTTAGGTTTATCTAATTCTATATTTAAATCCATACGGGTTTAAATCAGTAATAACCGCGACGGCGGCTCAATTTTGTCGGTTCATTTTTTATTGCACACGATAAGCAAACATCAAGGCTTGTGCTTGATAGAAGCATTATGATCAGAAACGCAGAAAGCCCCGAATGAATCCGGGGCTTTCTATCGTTTTATTTTTTCATCATTTTCCCCGCAACAACACCATCAACCAACAGCAAATAACTTCCCGCAGGAAGAGCCGAGGTATCGACAGTCGTCTGGGTACCGGTATGCTGACGGCGGTAAACCGTTCGGCCGGTCATATCGGTCATTTCGACGCGATGGTCGCCCGCATGAGCAAAGCGAAGGTTGAGTTGGCCTTCACAGGGATTTGGGCCATAAATTACTTTTTGTTGCGCCACGGCATCATCCAGGCCCACTGTCTGCTGTTCCAGATCAGCTTCCATCGATACGGCGTCTTTGCCATTAAACAACAATGTCGTTCGATCCGTAGCGGCATCATAACCAATCACCGAAATTTGTGGTGAGGCGTTGCTTAATGCCCACTTCCCTTTCAGAACAACGGTCACCGGCTGCTCCACACTCGGTGCGTAGAGTTTGTTTTTATCGATCGACCATACCTGATATGGGAATTTATCTTCCGGATAGAATCCGAGTTCCGGATTCGACAGACTGAAACGCAGGGATCCGCTTCCGTTTTCACGAAGCATGATCATACACGGTTTATCGGCTGAAGCCAGATAAACATCGTCCGCCAGATCTCCTTTGGCGAAGATTGCGTAACCGCGCATCGATTTGGCCGGATAGCTGACGATATGCGCCTGCTTGTCTTGTTGCTCGATACGGTAAGGTAGCGTAGGTAGCGTCGATAGTGATTTCGCAGCCTCTGCTCCACCCACACGGATCAGGTAATGATAAGAAGCAGAAGCGGCACGACCGTGATCGAACCACGCCGTCGCATAATTGCCGGACGTTTTCGTGTTGTAGTTGCGGTCTTGTACCGAATTCTGCGTCGCACGATGCAGGTGCAAGCCTGCCGCATCCGGAATCAGGTAAGCGTTCCCCACTACGTCTGTCAGGACCACAGAACGGTTGTCTGTGATATCTTGCGAATAATCCAGCCCGGTAATCGCTTCGCCGTTCAGATAAAACGGTGTCGCCGTCGTAGCCAGTGTATTCTGGAACAAAGTGGTATGAGCATCGAAGCTCTCGTGGATGTTTTTGATATCCGAACCCAGAGCAACAATCTCGTCATCAAAAAAGAACCATGACTTATTGGCTGACAACGTCACGCCACGCCATTTCGTTCCCCATTTGTTTCCGTTGTATGAATATGCCTGACGAATGTCATTGAAGATCATTCCGTATACCCCGTGTTTGCCTTCGAGTTCCACACCGCCGGCGATTGCACTCGGTGAGAATTTAGCCATTGTATAAAGCGTCGCTTCACGAATAATACTGTCGATCGGCATATCGAAAGATGTCGTACCCGGCACGTGGCTCCAGTCCCAGCCGTTATAACCCACACCACTCGCAGCAGCCGTCACCGTACCCTCCGCATCGGGAGTCGCGTAGATTGAAAGCGCACCGGCACTCTGGTTACGACCTAACCAGTTCTGCTCCTCGTTGGTTTCGAAGTCCCATACGTATTTCGTGTAGCTTTTTACAACAGCCATCCATTCGTCGCGGCGATGTACCTGCATCCCCGAATAAGGGAAAACACGATTCATCAGAGCGGTTTCGTTATCGCGCAGCCCGAGAGCTTTAACGCGGATCGTCTGCTGAAGCATCCCCATACCGCCATGGAAAGCGATATCGGCTGTCACATCGCGCACCGTGTGCTGCATGATACCTGAATACTCAGGCGTAAACAAACGATTCAATGCTCCTCCGATACGCTGCTGCATCTCGCCGTTCAATGCTTCATACAAATAAGCGAAAGCGGGAACATTGTTTGCAAGACCGTTCAGGCTGTTGGGAAAACGTCCGCACATACCCCGGGAAATATCGTATTTTCCACAATAAGCACGGAAGGCCAATAAGCTTTCGGCCAGGTTGTAAATCGATTCTTCGTTTAATGCGTAACGAGTACCGTTAAGAATCATCGCCATCTGTGCCGATGTATGGAGCGCATCCGTATTGTAGGCATTACCCCATGGGCCGTGATGGTGATAGCCGGTAAAGTCGGGTTTGATAAATCCGTCCCATGCCGGAGAAACACGCATATTCTGATTTAACGCTTTCAAAAGATAAGCCAGGTCCTCTTCTCGGGTCATATTCTCATCCGTTTGCGCACAAATCGCCATCAGGCGGTTGTGGTAAAGCGTACGTACTCCGTCCGAACGGCTTCCGTTATTTTCAACTTCAGCACCCCATTCCGGATCAGTCGGATTTACCTGACGCGACATCCATGCCATCATCTTTTCTACGGTTTCCCATTGACCCGAACGCAACAGTTCCTCTCGCATCAACAATGAGGCATAGTAGTAACCGCACAGTCCCAGAAATGATCCAGATGACGCAAATTGGATATTACATCCTTCGATCATACCCCGTTTTTCCATATAATCATACAGATCGGTGATCTCTTTCAATGCCGACGCTGATTGGAAATCAGCATTCGGCGCCCCCTTCGGACCTTCCAGATGGTAGTTCAATGCAAGCGGAAGCAATACAGCTCCTGCGATATCACGCCCTTCTCTTCCTGTATTCAGGTCGATAGCGGGTAATCCCTCTTGCCATTGATACGAGGGGAGTTTCTGACGTGCTTTGGCTACATTCGAGCGAATCGCTTCGTAACGAGCCAGGATCAACGGATCCGAATAGTCCGGATTATCTCCTTTGATCAATGAGAAATAACGCTGATAGATGATTTCGGCATCATCTTCCGGCATCACACGAAGCGACGCGACAGCAGTCTGCTCATGCTCCTTTTGAAGGAAAACGAAGAGGCGGTATCTTCTTTTTTCGGGCAAACGGACCGAAATAGTTTGTTTTTTACCGGTAACAACCTGAGCCGAACCAGACAATATGCCGTTTTGGATCTGCTCGTGAGACGGTGTCTGGGCATCCGCATCCAGCAGGGTCCAGTATAAAGTACCATTGTCATTTGTAGCAAACTCCACGGTCGCTCCGTTTGTTTGTTTCTCCAGAACGAAAATACTGCTCAGTTTCAATTCGGTTTCTACTACGAATGGCGTTGTAGCCATCACTTCGGTTTGGTTGCCTGCCGCATCGACAGCCAACAGATAAACGACTTGCTCGCTTTGGTTATCAACAGCAATGTTGATAACACCTCCGGCCTGCGGCTGGCTGATTGCGACTGAATTGCCGTTTTTAAGTTCTTGGGCTGTAGGCACGGTTGCAGTAGCCGGACGCAACAGGTAGTGTACTGTCGCTTTTTCGTCGATGGCGAAAGTCATGTTGACAGATCCGCGCGCATCGCTTGCGGTTTTCAGATCGGTAATGACCGGAGCCGAAAGGTCTTTCGCCTCCCATACGCGGATCGCGTTGGATTTATAATCGACAACATACAGATTGTCCGATTCGTCGGTAGCGATTCCATAAACAGACTGAAAACGGTCTTCTCCTGTAGCGGCACCCAAGGTACCTATCACGTCGATCAGAGTTCCGTTTTTATCAAACCGGTAAACGCCCAGTAATGAGTTGTTGTAAGTTTCTTCGGCAGAAATGATCAGGTTTCCGTTGGCTGTTGTAGTCATGTAAGCCAGACGGTTGAACGTTGTCGAACCGGCAGAGGTATTGTTGTTTTTCTTGATCAGGTAATCCACCTGAGCCATGTTGCCGCTGTAAGAGCTGATTTTATAAGTTCCGGTATTGCGATCAACGATAAACATCTGATCCGCCGCATCGAAATACACCTTGCGTACCTCGCGGAATTTATCCATACTCAGTGCCGTAATGGTCGTGATGGGATTCAGTTCGGCATCGAATACATGAACTGCCGTCAGCGAAGCTACATACACGTTTCCGTTTTTACGAACAGTAACACCGTAAACTTTTTCTGTAAAAGAGATGGATTTCAATTCTTCACCTGCCGTATTCATCATCACGACCGTTTGAGCGTCACGATTGGCTATCAGCAAGCGGCCTTGTGCATCCACATCGACATCGATTGGGGCTACGGCGCATTTCACCTCTTTCTCAACTTGTCCGTCAAGAGATGAGATAACGATTTTCTTCGCGCCGTTGAGCGCGGTATAAAGTTTATTCTGATGAACGGTCAGACCGCGGGGGCCGGAACCGAAAGCATACGAACGTGCATATTCATACGTCTGAGCACCGGCAGTTACCGCCAGCATCAGAAAGCAAAATAGCAATTGAGTAATTTTCTTCATAGGATTCTTTTCAGGAATTAACGAGGATAAAACTACCTGAAAAGAAGCGAACGGAATTTCGTTATTGTCGCGGAGAAAAACGGGTTTATATGTGTCTTTTTATTATTGTTGAAAACTTTATCAATTTTGTAGCATCTTCTCCAACGTGCTGGGAGTTAGATTGCGAAAAAGCTTTCCGTTATGAGCCAGGGTTATGAAACCGGTCTCTTCGGAAACAACAATCACCTTGGCATCCGTTTCCTGCGAAAGGCCTAAAGCCGCGCGATGGCGCAAGCCGAAATGTTTCGGAATATCCTGATTATGGGAGACAGGCAGAATACACGACGCGGCGGCGATACGATTGTTGGCGATCACCATCGCTCCATCATGCAAAGGGCTGTTTTTAAAAAAGATATTTTCTATCAGCCGGGTAGAAATCTCGGCGTCGATCTTATCTCCTGTCAGTTCGAACATTTTCAATTCGCCCGCTTGCTGTAAAGCGATAAGCGCGCCTGTTTTTGTTTGAGACATATTCTGGCAAGAGCGTACGATAGCCGATATCGCCGTATGCGTATCATCTTCTTCATTCTTTTTCAAAAAGAAACTCAGCAAAAAACGCCATCTTTTCTTCGATCCTACCTCAAGCAGCATACGCCGTATCTCATCCTGAAAAATAACGACCAGGGCAATCAGGCCGACACTGATCACTTTATCCATGATGGCTCCCATCAACCGCATATCCAAAATCTGGGTCACCAGAATCCAGATAGCAATAAAAGCGAGTACGCCAACAAAAATATTGATCGTCCCCGACTCTTTCATCATCTTATAAACATTATACAGCAAAATCGCTACCAGCAAGATATCGATTGCGTCTTTAATGCCAAATTGCCACATACTTCTTTTATTTTATAGTTGAGATGCTATTTTTTGTTTTATGCCCGGTTTGCCAGCTTATTGTAGATGCGTACGGTCTCTACGGCCTCTTTCACATCATGAACACGCAGGATATGAGCTCCGTTCATCAAGGCGTACATATTTAATGCCGTGGTACCGTTCAGACTTTCGTCCGGAGTAGTTCCCGATAATTTATAAATCATGGATTTTCTTGAAATGCCGACAAGCAACGGTAGTTCGAAGATCCGGAAATCGGATAGTTTACTCATCAGGTCATAGTTTTCATCGAGCGTTTTGCTGAATCCGAAGCCCGGATCGACGATGATGTCCCGCACGCCCAGCAAACGCAAACGATCGATTTTTTCGGCGAGGTAAAGAAATACATCCTGACGAATATCACCATAACCGGTGTGTTGCATCATGGTTTGGGGAGTACCCAACATGTGCATCAATATATACGGAACACCCAGTTCTGCCACAGTCTGAAACATATCCGGATCAATCTGGCCGCCTGAAATATCGTTGATCAGGGCAACTCCGTATCGGTCCACACATTGGCGGGCAACTTCAGAACGAAACGTATCTACAGACAGTACCGCATCAGGAAACTCCCGGTTCAAGATGCCGAGAGCAAAAGCAAGCCGGTCCAATTCTTCCTGCATGGAAATATCTTTCGCATCCGGTCGTGACGAATAAGCACCGAGATCGATGATGCCCGCTCCCTGATCCAGGATATCGGCGCCCCGCCGGATGATCTCTTTCTCTGTCTGATACCGGCTACCTGCAAAAAAAGAGTCGGGCGTTACATTCAAAATCCCCATCACCATTGGTTCGGAAAGCGAAACAAGCTCTCCTTTCAGATTGAGGGTCAAAGTCTTATTGGGTTTAAAGGCATCCATCTTCATTTAATTTGGATACAAAATAACGAAAATTCGGGGGAATTTGAAACTTATTAGAAATCAGAAGATGCAACGGATTCTGATGACATTGTTTTTCTATGCAGTAATTCACTGTTTTATCCGTATAACACGCTTCGGCCTGAAGATTTTACTCATCGAAAATCAAATAAGGCTGTAACCGGTTACGGTCTGCCGGCGTAAACTCTTCGAGTAAAGAAAGATCCTCCCAGCCGTTTATCTTTTTATATTCGCGTTTGAATTCGCTGATCGCCTTTGCCTGATAGAAGTTCAGATAGGGATGATTTCGTAATTTCGTCAGGGAGGTCCTATTAACAGATACCGGAATTATCAAACCGGCATCAGCGTAAAACCAGGGCTGCCACTGTGCGTAAAGAGAGTCTGTTACTCCGGGCAACTCCCGCAATTGTTCGACAGAATAATAACCTCCCAAACGCGTCCGATAATGAATAAGCATCTTAGCAAAACCGATCCCGATACCCGGTATTTTCCTCAGGATGGCCGTATCCGCCTGATTCAACTCGACAAGGGTTACCTCTTCAAACTTCTGTGGGTAGTCGTATCCGATTGAATCTGCCTGAAAACGATGATAATTCTTCCGCAATCGCAGGGTGTCGATGCGGATGTATGGCAATAACGATTGGTACAGGAGCGAATCGATTCCGTAAATCCGCGCAAGTTGCTCGGGACGGAAAAATTTGCCGCCTTTTTCACGGTACTTCACTATATTCCGGGCAATCCATGGGGGTAATCCCAGATTCACGAAACCGGCAGAGTCAGTCAGGTTCGGATCGAAAGGAACTGGATTGACTGCTTGTTTCCGGGATTCGCGAACGTGCGATTCCTCCTCCCGAAGCGAAAGATAAAAAGAATCACAGGTTGCGATAAAAGCGGAATCTGTGATCATGGTTTCAAATCTTTTTTGAGAATAAGTCGTATAAAGGTGATTGGCGAACAGACAAAGAGCTACAAATACCAGAAAAATCGCCATTGCAATCCGCTCACCACGTTTGTAGTAGAAAAAATCTTTCCACATAGATCCACGATTATATTTAAATTCGTTCTAATATATCAATTTTTAATCAATTATATTTAATATATATGAATTATCTGCTTTAATTTTTCTATCATTGTCACTTGATTGAATTATAACCTTAAAATATAATATCACTATGGATTTTGAACATGTTTGTATCGGTGAAGTGATCTGGGAGAAAAATCACGAAACGAAAAGAATCGGTACAGGAGTCGCAAATATTGCTCATTTTTTCACTCAATTCGGGATGTGTCCCAAAATCGTTACCGCAGTAGGGCATGATAAGCCTGGAAAAGAAATTATTCAATCTCTGAATAAAAAAATGATCAGGATAATTTATCAACAGAACAATTACCTTACCGGAGCTGCGAATTTGCGGCACGAAGGAGGGAATCATCTGTCTTGCTATGAAATTCAGCAAAACACATCCTGGGAACACATCGCTTATAACGATGATATCCGGGAGCAGGCCAATAGAACTAAACTATTGTATTACAACATCCTCGGCATCCGCTCTTCAGAAACAGGTGAAACAATCAGAAAATTTATCCGGGATATGCAGGACTCCGATTTTGAAAAAATATTTGATATGAATCTTCATCTTCATGACTGTCCAAAAGAGACGCTCATTGATGCGTTGAATTCTTGCACAACCTTAAGGATGACCACCGCCGATTTCAACATCTTCTGTGAATTGACAGATTACGACAAAGACAATATTGTGGACACCTGTAACCGAATCCTTCATGATTTCGACTTATTCCGGATACTTATGACAGATAAAGCGAATGGCAGCTATGTATTTGCATACGACGAATATACTTTCTACGAAAATCCGCTCCCTGAAGAAAATGATCCGGAAGCGGTACGTGATGCATTCACTGCCGGATATTTCGCATCAAAGCATAAGGGTAATTATCCGGAGAAATCGCATCGGATTGCAATAGAAACAGCAACCTTCATGAATAAATGCAAAGACCGGTTCCCGACTGTGCCCGATTCGTTGATTGACAAGCTTAAATTACCTCCGGGTGAATTACCTGTTATTAAAATGCTCATCGAAAAATTAAGACACAAATATGAATAAACAAAACGATGCGTATAATCCCGAAAAAAGATTATACGCATCGTTCTGTTTATATATTTCCATTAGCCGAAAACACCCAGACCTGAAAGGAAGATCAAGACGATTGCTACCGGTGCCAGATATTTAAGAATGAAAATCAATGGTTTGAAATACCAGATACGGATTGAATCATCATTTGTAACCTCCATATATGTAATCCGTTTATCCAAACGGTAACCGACGAATACCGAAACAAGCAATCCGCCCAATGGCAACAAGATATTAGCAGAAATGTAATCGAATAAATCAAAAACAGTTTTTCCGAAAAGCGTGTATTCGCTCCAGGGTCCGATAGACAAAGAACAGACAGACGCGACTACGAAACAAGCACCGATTACGATGGCTGTAGCCTTTTTTCTACTCATCTTATACTCTTCGTGAATGAAAGCCGTCACCACCTCAAACATCGAAACGGTAGAAGTCAATGCCGCTACGGCAAGTAGCAAGAAAAACAGGATAGACCAGATATAACCACCCGGCATTTGCATAAATACATTCGGTACGGTAATGAAGACCAAATCCGGACCTGCACTCGGACTGATACCAAAAGAAAATACTGCCGGGAAGATCATCACGCCGGCCAATATCGCCACCAGGGTATCCAAAACCGCAACTGTAGCAGCGGTTTTACCCAAACGGGTTTCTTTGTTAAAATAAGACCCGTAGGTAATCAGGCATCCCATACCCAGACTCAACGAGAAGAAAGCCTGTCCCATCGCGCGCAAAACGGTATTGGATGTTATCTTTGAAAAATCAGGTTGAAAAAGGAAACTCAAACCTTCTGAAGCTCCCGGCAAAAACAAACTACGTACACAGAATACGACCAGTAGAACAAAAAGTAAAGGCATCATTATGTTTGATGCTTTTTCAATACCGTTCTTCACACCACCCTGTATAATGAAGTAATTGGCAATTAAAAAAATACCTAACCACATAATTGGCTTATAAGTATCCGTGCTGAATGCTGTGAATGCAGTTTTCAATTCAGCAGCACTCTGACCGACAAAACCGTTTGACACAGCTTGCCAGATATACTCAAGTGTCCAACCGGCAATCACCGTATAAAAGCTCAGAATCATAAATGAAGCCAATACACTTAGGTATCCGATAACTCCCCAATGTGTTTTTGGTGCAAGCTTTTTAAATGTTCCACCTACATTCGTCTTCGAGTTACGACCAAGTAAAAACTCGGAAATAATCAATGGCACACCCAGCACGGCCACACAAATCAGATAGATTATTAAAAATGCTCCTCCTCCGTTTTGTCCGGTTTCGTATGGAAAACGCCAGATATTCCCCAGCCCGACAGCCGATCCTACAGCGGCTGCTATCACGCCCAACTTTGTGGCAAATGTAGTTCTGTTACTCATTAATAAATTCTTATTATTCGGGTTTAGATTAGTTTTACTTTATCGCAAAGTTAAAGGGAAATACTACATAACATAACTACGTAATAATTATTTATATCAATTTGAAACTTAATTTGATTATAGAACGGTATTTAACAGATTCACCGGGATTTCTTGTATCTTCGCGTTAAAGAACCGGACAACATGATTTATTTTTTAAAAAAATTTTATCCAACACTTTCACTTATTTGCCTGATCTGCTTTTTATCCCTGGCAAGTTTCAAATCGCTGCCCAGCACACCGACACTCCCCCATATGGACAAGGTCGTACATTTTTGCATGTATGCAGCCTTAAGTTACGTTTTATTGTTTGACCTGACCCGCACGCATAGCAGACAAAAAATTCACACAAAAAAAATAATAGAAACTTTATTAATCGCAATTTGTATGGGAGGATTAATGGAGTTGACCCAGGGCTATCTGACCACAACCAGAAGTGCTGACTGGTGGGATATGCTGGCCAATACAAGTGGTGCGATAGCCGGTACCACATTCGGACGGATCACACTCCCTGCGATTTACAAACTGTATAAAAAAAGATAGCCCGCCTCAGAACCAGCGTTCTGCGATGGGCTATCTTTTTTATAAGAATACGGTTAACTTCGAGGAAAATCTCATTCGGCAACCATCCCGTTGGCTTTTTCGAAATTAATCAACGGATTCGAATACATCTCCAACAACTTATTCAGCAGGAATGCTTCGTCTTTCTTTTCCAACTCGATTTTGGCAAGCTGACCGTAAATGTAGTTTCTGAAATGCGCTTCCTGCTCGGGCGTATATTTCGTTTTATACTTATCGGTACCGTATAACATATCGTAGGCGACATAATTACCCGGATACATACGCATATTCCGGTGAATCTCCTTATCGATGATCGACGCGATCAGGCTCACCGCGGATGCCTTATCCATGTCTGCCGGAATATCCGCAAGCAACGGGGCGATCGGTGGAGCTACCTGGAAATGAACCGTACCTTTAAAGCCGGTCATTCCGGTTTCCATATTGATCAGGTCATCCTTCTTATGCTTTTTATGCTGCGGATTATCCCGTTTCTGCTGAAATTCTTTCGCTTTCAGGTAATCGCAGGGATCGTATTCATAAGAAATCGCAACAGGTGCGATGTTCAAAGAACGTACGCTACGCAGAAAATCTTTTCCTCCGCCCAGAGCAAGCATTTTGATAAGCCCTTCCT